>JAQGHZ010000019.1 GCA_028291485.1 Rubritepida sp.
AGCAGAGCGCGCCGAGCTGTTCGGGGCAGCGGGGATGGAAGGGGCAGCCGGAGGGCCGGGAGCCCGGATGCGGCACGGCGCCGCCGATGGTGGAGAGGCGCTGGCGCGGCGTCGCCAGGATGCTCGGCACGGCGCGGAGCAGCGCGCGCGTGTAGGGATGGCGCGGCGTGGCGAAGACCTCGCGCACGGGGGCGAATTCCACGACGCGGCCGAGATACATCACGGCCACCTCGTCGGCCATTTCGGCGATCACGCCCATGTCGTGGGTGATGAGCATGAGCGCGATGTTCTTCTCCTCCTGCAACCGCCGCAGCAGGTCGAGAATCTGCGCCTGGGTGGTGACGTCGAGCGCGGTGGTCGGCTCGTCGGCGATGACGATCTCGGGATCGCCGGCCAGCGCCATGGCGATGCCCACGCGCTGGCGCAGCCCGCCGGAGAGCTCGAAGGGATAGGCGGAGATGCGCGTCTCCGGCCGGGGGATGCCGACCTCGCGCAGCAGCTCGATGGCGCGGTTGCGCGCCTCGGCCTTGGAGATGTCGGCGTGCTGGAGCACCGCCTCGATGATCTGGTTGCCCACCGTGTAGTGCACGCTGAGCGCCGTCATCGGCTCCTGGAAGATCAGCCCGATGCGACCGCCGCGGATGCCGCGCATCTGCTTCGATTCGGGATCGAGCCGCGCCAGGTCCACCTCGCCCGGCGTGCCGGGGTCGAGCAGCATCCGCCCCGCGGTGATGCGGCCCGGGCGATCCACGATGCGCAGGATGGAGCGCGCCGTGACGGATTTGCCGCAGCCGCTCTCGCCGACGACGCCGAGGGTGTGGCCGGCATGCAGGTCGAAGCTCACGCCGTCCAGCGCACGCACGACGCCCTGCTCGGAGGCGAATTCGACCGCGAGGTCGCGAATAGCGAGGGCGGTTCTGTCAGCCATAGGGGTCCGCCGCATCGCGCAGGCCGTCGCCGAGAAAGTTGAAGGCCAGGATCACCAGCGTCACCGGCACGGCCGGCAGCAGCAGCCAGGGCGCGCCGGCGAGGACCTGGATGTTCTGGGCATCTTGCAGCAGGATGCCCCAGCTCACGGCGGGAGGTCTGAGGCCAAGGCCGAGGAAGCTCAGCGATGTCTCGCTGATGATCATCGCCGGCAGCGCGAGGCTGGTCGCCGCGATGATGTGGCTGGTGAAGGAGGGCAGCATGTGGCGGAAGATGATCCGCCCCTGGCTCGCGCCCGACAGCTCGGCCGCCACCACGAAATCCTCCTCGCGCAGCGCCAGGAAGCGGCCGCGCACGACGCGGGCGAGATCCGTCCAGCCGATGAGCGAGATGATGAGGGTGATGGCGAAATAGACCTGGATCACGCTCCAGGTCCGCGGCAGCGCGGCCGCGAGGCCCATCCAGAGCGGAATGGTCGGCACGGATCGCAGCACCTCGATGATGCGCTGGATGACGAGGTCCACCCATCCCCCATAGAGCCCCGAGATTCCGCCCAGAAGCACGCCGAGGAAGAGGCTCAGCGTTACCCCGCACAGGCCGATCACGAGCGAGACGCGCGTCGCCACCATCATGCGGGAGAAGAGGTCGCGCCCCAGCTGGTCGGTGCCGAGGAGGAAGATGCTCTCGCCGGGCCGTCCGCCCTCCACGCCGAAGAGGTGGATGTCGGTCTCGATGAAGCCGAAGAGGTTGTAGCTGTGGCCGTGGACGAACATCCGCACCGGCAGCTTGCGCGTGGGGTCGGGCGTGTAGACCATCTGGAAGGTGCGCGGATTGCGCACGCCGCGCAGACCATAGACATGCGGGTTGAATCCGCTGTCGTCGAAGAGGTGGATGCCCTGCGGCGGGATGAAGCTGCGCCGCGCGTCGGTCGCATGCGGATCGGTGGTCGCGAGGAAGTCGGCGAAGATGGCGACAGCGTAGAAGAGGACGATCACGAAGAGGCTGATCAGCGCCAGCCTGTGCTTGCGGAAGCGCCACCAGGTGAGCTGAAGCTGGGTCGCCTGGGCGTAGCGCGCCTCGGCCGCGGCGGCCTTGGCGTCGAGCGGAACAGCGGTGTCGAGGGCGATGCTCATCTCAGCGGCCCTCCAGCCGGATGCGTGGATCGATCCACATCAGCAGCATGTCCGAGATGAGCGTGCCGATGACGGTCATCACGCCGAGTAGCAGCACGATGGCGCCGGCCAGGAACATGTCCTGCGCGACCAGCGCCTGGAGCAGCAGCGGCCCCACCGTCGGCAGGCCCAGCACCAGCGAGACGATGATGCTGCCCGAGACGAGGTAGGGAAACAGGTAGGCGAGCGAGCTCGCGAAGGGATTCAGCGCCGCGCGCACCGGGTATTTCAGCACGGCGCGCATCTCCGTCAGGCCCTTGGCGCGCGCGGTGACGACATAGGGCTTCCGCAGCTCGTCGAGCAGGTTCGCGCGCATGATGCGGATGAGCTGCGCGGTGCCCGCCATGGCCAGCACGGCGGCGGGAAGGGGCAGGTGCTTCATCAGGTCCCAGGCGCGCCCCAGGCTCCAATCCGCCTGCGCGTATTCCGCCGAGAACAGCCCGCCGACGTTGAGCCCGAGGTAGCGGAAGCCGACATACATCAGGATCAGCGCCAGCAGGAAATTCGGGATGGCGAGGCCCATGAATCCCAGCGTGGTGAAGATGTAGTCGCCGATCGAGTATTGCCGCATGGCCGAGTAGATGCCGATCGGCAGCGCGATCATCCAGGTCAGGAACAGCGCCGAGACGGAGACGGCCATGGTGAGCCAGAGGCGGTCGCCGATCACCTCCGTCACCGGCCGGCGCCAGACCATGGAGACGCCGAAATCGCCGTTGAGCACCCGGCCCATCCAGATGCCGTATTGCACCACCACCGGGCGATCGAGCCCATAGTCCCGACGCATCGCCTCGGCCTGGTCGGCGGAGACGGAGCTGCCGCTGGCCGCGAGGTTCGCGATGTACGCGTCCACGAAGTCGCCGGGCGGCAGCCGGATGATGATGAAGGTGAAGATCGAGATGAAGACGCAGGTGATCAGCGCGAGGCCGAGCCGGCGCAGCAGATAGATCACCATGAGCGTGGCCTGCCTTGCGGCATCACGAACGTTCCCTCCGGTCGGGCCGGTCGATGCCGGCGCGTATCCTGCGGCGCAGTAGATAACCATGAGCGATGAGAGGCAAGCGCGTCGCTTCAACCTGAGCGCGGCTAACGCGTTCTCCGATCGGCATGAGGGAGACCGTTACGATGGCGATGACTGGCGGATGTCACTGTGGCAGGATCCGCCTCGAGATCGAGGGCGAGATCCCGCAGAGCCTCACGCGCTGCACCTGCTCCTTCTGCGCCAAGCGGGGGCATCTCTACGCCTATTACGAGCCCGGAAAATTCCGCGCGACGGGCGAGGACGCCGCCTATCGCTGGAACACGAAGCTGGTCGTGCACCATTTCTGCCCATCCTGCGGCTGCGGCACCTATAGCGACATCCCCGCCTTCGGACGCGACGGCAGCTGGGATGGCCAGACGCGGCGGATCGGCGTGAATGCGCGGCTCATCGACGATTTCGACGCGGCGACGGCGCCGGTCACGGTGATCGACGGCAAGAACCTCTGGTGATCAGACGTCCACGCCGTAATCGGCGAGTTCCGGCCGCATCGCCTCGATGACGAAGTCGACCAGCGCGGTGGGCGCGTCGAGGTAGAACTCCCGGTCCGAATAGGCGCCGACCTCGGCCGCGATGCCGCGCTCCGTCAGCCAGGCGGCCAGCTTTTCCAACTCGGCCTTGGGCGTCTCGCTCAGGAAGGAGACCTGCGAGCGGATGCGGTCCTCCTCGCGCCGCGCGGTGTCGCTGCGGCTGAACTGGAGATCCACATTGGTGCCGGGCTGGCGCAGCCAGATGGCGCGCTCCGTGCGGCGCAGCTCGACGAAGCCGAGCTCTTCCTTGAAGAGCGAAACGACGGTCTCGAAATGACCGCGGTCGATGCGGTTGGCGACATGATTGAATTGCATTAGCGCAGATAAGCCTTCTCGATCTGCCGCATCCCGGCGTCGCCCTGCAGCGCGAAGACGTCGGCCACGGAGGCGATGCCCGGCTCGACGCCGGCGATGCCGCCCTCGGCCAGGATCCGGCGGAACGTGTCGCGCATGGCACCCACCGCCGCGCGGATGGCGTGGTTGCCGCAGATGATCAGCCCGACCTTCCCCAGTGCGGCGACATCCGCGAAGGAGAGCTGCGGATAGCTCGTCGGCACCAGCACCAGCGGCACTTTTCCCGGCCAGGCGCGGCAGAAGGCGAGGATCTCGTCGGGTGTCTTCTGCTTGCTGTGGATGAGCACGGCGTCCGCGCCCGCCTCGGCATAGGCGGCGGCGCGCTTCAGCGCCTCCTCCTGCCCGAGCCCCGCGATCAGCGCCTCCGTACGCGCGATGACCAGTACGTCGCCGGAGGCCCGCGCCGCCTCGATCTTGCCCTGGAACTCCTCGACCGGCAGCAGCTCCTGGCGCCCGCCGGGGCGCAGGCTGCTGTCCTTGGGGAAGGTCTTGTCCTCCATGACAATGGCGGCGACGCCGGCCGCGATGTAGCGCGGCACGGCATAGGCGACGTTCACCGCATTGCCGAAGCCGGTGTCGATATCGGCGACGACCGGCACGTCCTGCACCTCGCCGATGGCGCGCATCATCTCCAGATGCGTGCCCATGGGCAGGATGCTGGCGTCGGGCACGGCATAGGAGGCGGAAAGCTCGAAGCCGCTGCCCCAGATGGCATCGAAGCCGGCCTCGGCGGCCAGCTTTGCGGCGAGCGGGTTGTGCGCCGCCATGGCCAGCGCGGGCTTTCCGACATCGAGCTTCGCACGCAGTGCGGCGGCCTTGGGATTTGTCATCCGAGCAGTCTAGCCATGGATGCGGATCACTCCAGCGGGCTCACCGCATCCTCGCCGAAATAGGCGCG
>JAQGHZ010000036.1 GCA_028291485.1 Rubritepida sp.
ACGAAGGACATGGACGTCCCCATCGCGCGCGTGTTCGACAAAGCGCTCTTCGGCCATGGACTGGCTTTCCTCGTTCCAAACTTCGTTGCCGGACTTTCCCGCCGCCGCAACGTCGCTGTCAACGGCCGGGCGTGCCCTGGAAGTCGCGATTCTGGCGGAAGCCCTGCAAACCCAGGCAAATGGCCAGATTCGCGCAAGGGCCGACCGACCGGCAGGTCGGGAGGTTGTGCCTGGACGATCGAATTTGAGACAGGAGGGATGACCCAGACGCGGCGCACGGCCCAAAAACAAGCGGCGCGGTCAAACCGCGCCGTCCGTTCCGTCCCGGTCATTCTCCAGGCGAATCAGCCGTTATCGGCGTCCAGCGCGTAGCCGGCCGAGCGCACGGTGCGGATCAGATCCACCTCGCCATCGGCATTGATCGCCTTGCGCAGCCGGCGGATGTGCACGTCCACCGTGCGGAGCTCGACATGGATGTCGCGCCCCCAGACGGCGTCCAGCAGCTGCTCGCGCGTGAAGACGCGCCGCGGATGCGAGAGGAAGAATTCCAGCAGGCGGTACTCGGTCGGGCCCAGGTGCAGCGCACGGCCGTTGCGCGTCACGCGGTGCGCGTCCTGATCCATTGCCAGGTCCAGATAGGTGATGCTGCCCTTGGCCGAGACGTTCGACGCCCGGCGCAGCAGCGCGCGGATGCGGGCCAGCAGCGCCTCCACCGCAAAGGGCTTGGCGATGTAGTCGTCGGCGCCCGTGTCCAGCGCGCGCACGGCGTCCTGGTCCTCGGTGCGGGCGGTGACCATGATCACCGGCAGGTCGCGCGTCGCGGGGCGGCGGCGGATCTGGCGGCAGACCTCGATGCCCGACATCGCCGGCAGCATCCAGTCGAGCAGGACGAGGTCCGGCTTGGCCTCGGCGATGCGCAGCAGCGCCTCCTGGCCGTCCGTCGCCTCCTCGACATTGAATCCCTGGCGCTCGAGGTTGTAGCGCAGCAGCGCGAGCAGCGCCGCCTCGTCCTCCACCACCAGGATGGTGGGCTTGCCGTTGCCGGTGAAGCCTTCGGGCATTCGCATTGCCTCCTTAGCCAGGTGGGTTGACCACGGCCGAGGACGAGATGTCCGCCTTGGGCCGCTCCTCCGTCAGCGATTCGCCGAGGACGGCGAAATGCACGCGCTCGGCGATATTGGTCGCGTGATCGCCGATGCGCTCCAGGTTCTTCGCTATGAAGAGCAGATGCGTCGCAGCGGTGATGTTGCGCGGATCTTCCATCATGAAGGTCAGCATTTCGCGGAAGATTCCGTTGTAGATGCCGTCGATCGGCTCGTCGTTGCCCCAGACCTCGTCGGCCTTGGCGGCGTCGTCCTCGACCAGCGCGTCGATCGCGCCCTTGAGGTTCTCCTGCACCAGCTCGGCCATGCGCTCGAAGCCGTTCAGGCTGCCCATCAACGGCTGCTGCGAGACGACGATCGCCCGCTTCGCGCCGTTGCGGGCGTAATCGCCGATGCGCTCCAGATCCTGGCTGATCTTCATGCAGGCGATGATGAGGCGCAGGACGCCCGCCATCGGCTGGCGCAGCGCCAGCAGGCGGACGCAGTACTGCTCCACCTCGCGCTCCATCGCATCCAGCTGCGCGTCGCGCATCACGACCTCGGAAGCGAGGTCGCTGTCGCGGCGCACGAGCGAGAGGGCGGAATCGGCGACCTGCCGCTCCGCCAGCCCGCCCATGCGCGCGATCATCTCGCGCAGGCGCCTGAGGTCCTCTCCGTAGCTCGTCACGATATGGGTCCGCGGATTGCTCGGCATCTCAGTCTCCTCAGCCGAACCGGCCGGTGATGTATTCCTGGGTCTTGGCGTGCTTCGGCGCGGTGAACATGGCCGCGGCCGGCGCCACCTCGATGAGCTCGCCCAGGTAGAAGAAGGCCACCTGGTCGGCGCAGCGCGCCGCCTGCTGCATGTTGTGCGTCACGATCGCGATGGTGAAGTCGCGCTTCAGCTCGTCGATCAGCTCCTCGATCTTCAGCGTGGAGATCGGGTCGAGCGCGGAGGTCGGCTCGTCGAACAGGATCACCTCCGGGCGCACCGCGATGGTGCGCGCGATGCAGAGGCGCTGCTGCTGGCCGCCCGAAAGACCCATGGCGCTGGCCTGCAGACGGTCCTTCACCTCGGTCCAGATGGCGGCGCGGGTCAGCGCCCATTCCACCCGCTGGTCCATCTCCGCCTTGGACAGCTTCTCGTGCAGGCGCACGCCGAAGGCGATGTTATCATAGATGGTCATCGGAAAGGGCGTGGGCTTCTGGAAGACCATGCCGATCTTCGAGCGCAGCTCGTTCAGGTCGACGCTGGCGTCGAGCAGGTTCTCGCCGTCGAGCAGCACCTCGCCCTCGGCGCGCTGGCCGGGATAGAGGCTGTACATGCGGTTCATCACGCGCAGCAGCGTGGACTTGCCGCATCCCGAGGGGCCGATCATGCCGGTCACCTGGCGGTCGGGGAGGTTGAGGTTGATCCCCTTCAGCGCCTTGGGCAGCGTCGGGCCGTAGTAGAAATCGAGGTTGCGGATCTCGATGCGGTTCTCGGTGTTCAGATCCGCGTCCGAGCGCACCTGCATGCCGCCGAAGCTGCCGCGATTCTCGAGACTGGCTTGGGTTTCGGTGTTCATGACCATGCCCCTGGCTTACTTGCGTTTGCGCAGCAGGACGCGCGCGACGATGTTGACGGAGAGGACGCCGAGCGTGACGAGCAGCGCCCCCGCCCAGGCGATGTCGATGAGGTCCGGGAAGCCCGAATTGGCCTGCTGGTAGATCGCGATCGGCAGGCTCGCCATGGAGCGGCCGAGGCTCCAGCTGGTGACGCTGTTGCCGAAGCTGGTCAGCAGCAGCGGCGCGGTCTCGCCGGTGATGCGGGCAAAGGCCAGCAGGATGCCGGTCACGATGCCCGAGAGCGCCGCGCGCCAGGTCACCAGCACGACCATCTTCCACTTCGGCGCGCCGAGCGCCACGACCGCCTCGCGCAGCGTGTTCGGGATGAGCGTCAGCATGTCCTCCGTCGTGCGGACGACGACGGGGATGACGATGATGGCCAGCGCCAGCGAGCCGGCAAGGCCGGAGAAGCCGCCCATCGGCAGCACCACCATCTGGTAGATGAAGAGGCCGATCAGGATCGACGGCGCGGAGAGCAGCACGTCCGAGACGAAGCGCACCGCCTCGCCCAGCTTCGAGCCGCGCGCGTATTCGGCGAGGTAGGTGCCGACCAGCAGGCCGATCGGCGTGCCGATGGCCGTGCCGATGCCGGTCTGGATCAGCGAGCCGATGATGGCGTGGACGAGGCCACCGCGCGGCGCGGTGTCGTCGCCATAGGTGGTCGGCTCGAATTCCTTGGTCAGCACGGTGAGGTCCAGCGCGGCGAAGCCGCGATAGAGCAGCGTGGCCAGGATCGAGGCCAGGAAGATCAGGCCGATGATGGTGGAGCCGACGCAGGCCCAGCGGACCAGACGGTCCACCATCTTGCGGCGGCGGCCGAGGGAGCGGGCCGTCGCCTGATCCTTGGCGGGGGCGGTCGCGATGTCGAAGGTCGTGGTGCTCATGGAAGAGGGGGCCTCACTTCAGCCGCGAGCGGAGGAGCCAGCGCGAGGTCGCCAGCACGATGAAGGAGATCACGAAGAGCAGGAAGCCGAGCGCCAGCAGAGAGGACTGCTTGAGGCTGCCCATCAGGCTCTCCGGGAACTCCATGGCGACCACGGAGGCGATGGTGGTCGAGGGATCGAAGATCGAGGTCGCGATGCGGTTCGCGTTGCCGATGACGAAGGTCACCGCCATGGTCTCGCCCAGGGCCCGGCCGAGGCCCAGCATGATGCCGCCCACCACCGAGACGCGGGTATAGGGGATCACGACCTTGTTCATCACCTCCCAGCGCGTGCAGCCGAGGCCATAGGCGCTCTCCTTGTACACGGCCGGGACGGTCAGGAAAACGTCGCGCATGGTGGCCGCGATGAAGGGCAGGATCATGATGGCGAGCACGACCGCGGCGGCGAAGAGCGAGGTGCCGGCGAAATTGTTGCTGTCGAAGATGACGCCGATCACCGGGATCGCTCCCAGCACCTCGCCGAAGGGAAGCTGGATGTAGTTCTGGATGATCGGCACCAGGATGAAGAGGCCCCACATGCCGAAGATGATCGAGGGGATGGCGGCCAGCAGTTCGATGGCGGTGCCGACGGGGCCGCGGATCCATTCGGGCGCGAGCTCGGTCAGGTAGAAGGCGATGCCGAAGGCGGCGGGCACGGCGATGAGGATGGCCAGGATCGCGGTGACGATGGTACCGACGACCGGCACGGCCGCGCCGTAGCTCTCGCGCCCCTCGACGGGGTTCCAGTCGGTGGACCAGAGGACGGGGAGGCCGAACTCCCGAAAGGCGGGCAGGCCGCCGATGAAGAGCGTCAGGATGATGGCGCCGAGGAGGCCGAGGACGAGGAGGCCGGCGCCGCGGCACAGCCATTCGAAGATCTTGTCCCCGACCGCACCGCCGGCGCGTGGGGAAGTGACGGTTTGCTGCACGCCGGAACCTCTTGAAGGGGGGCGGGCACGGCGCCCGCCCCCGGTCTACGCATCAAACGTTCAGGGGGTCCAGATAGAGGCGCCGGAGGGGTTCTTCACGGCGCTCCAGGCGGAGCGGATCGCGGTGTGCACCGCGTCCGGCAGCGGGATGTATTCGAGGCGACGGGCGGCCTCGCCGCCGTTCTTGAAGGCCCAGTCGAAGAACTTCATCGTGCTCAGGCTGCCCGCCACGCGGTCGGCGACCGGGTTGGTCGGCAGCAGGATGAAGGTCGCAGAGACGATCGGCCAGGCGGTCGCGCCGGGGAGGTCCACCATGTCGGCGGCGAAGTTCGGGGTCGACCAGTCGGCCGCGGAAGCGGCGGCCTGGAACGCCTCCATGGTCGGCTGCACGAAGTTGCCGGCCTTGTTGCGCAGCTGCGTCGTGATCAGGCGGTTCACCGTGGCATAGGCGTTCTCGGTGTAGCCGATGGCGCCCGGCGTGTTGCGGACGGCATTGGAGACGCCCTCATTACCGCGCGCGCCGTTGCCGACGGGCCACTGCACGCTGGCCGCCGCACCCGGACCCGACTTCCAGGTCTCGGAGACGCGGGAGAGATAGGTCGTGAACACGAAGGTCGTGCCCGAGGCGTCGGCGCGATACGCCGGCGAGACGGGCAGGTTCGGCAGGCGCAGGTCGCGGTTGAGCTCGACGATCTTCGCGTCGTTCCAGCGGGTGATGCGGCCCATGAAGAGGTCGACCACGACTTCCGGCGTCAGCTTCAGCGCGTTGTCGGCCACGCCCGGCAGGTTCACGATCAGCACGACCGAGCCCATGACCGTCGGGAACTGCAGCAGGCTGCGCTCGCGGAGCTGCTCGGCCGGCAGCGGGGCGTCGGAGGCGCCGAAATCGACGGTGCGGTTGGTGATCTGGTTGATGCCACCGCCCGAGCCGATCGACTGGTAGTTCAGCTGGACGCCGGCGCCCTCGCGGGCGGCCTGGCCCCAGCGCTCATAGACGGGGCGGGGAAAGCTGGCGCCGGCGCCGGTGATGGCGGCGAGCTGCGCGAAGCTGGGACGGGACATCACGGGCGCGGCCGCCACGCCAGCGGCGAGGGCCAGAAGGTTGCGTCGATTCACTAGCGTCTCCATCGGACTGCAGGCGCCAGCGGGGGAGCCGGCTGCCTTCGGCGAAGCGGATAGGCGCCCAGAAAGACGGCGGTGTTTCAGATTTGTGAAGCTTATATGACTTAGACCTTTCGCCTAACTTGTC
>JAQGHZ010000092.1 GCA_028291485.1 Rubritepida sp.
AGGGGTGCGGCAGGATCCGCCTCATCGCGTGCGCCCCCCGGCCTGGTGCCCAACGACCTGCCGCACGTAATCCTGCGGCGCGTGCAGCGAGGCGGCGGCCGCCTGCATGTAGCGCATCACCGGCCCCGCCGCCGCGGTCATGCCCATGCAGACGAAGAGCAGCAGCAGCACCGGCGCGATCTCGACGGCGCCGACCCGCGGCACCGCGCGGTCCGAGGTGGCCCAGATGTTGCGGATGCCGGCGCGGGCCATGGCGACGACGGTCGCGAAGCCGGAGAGGATCAGCGCGATCAGCAGGGCCCAGCCGCCGGGCGGGACCAGAGCCGGGCCCTCGGCCAGTCCCGCCGGGTTGAGGATGCTGCTCAGCATCGCGAATTTCGCGATGAATCCGGAGAGCGGCGGCAAGCCCGCCAGCAGCAGCGCGCAGCAGAGGAAGCAGGCGCCCAGCACCGCCATGGTGGCGGGGATCGGGACGCCGGTCGCGTCGTCCTCCTCGTCCTCCTCCTCGCCGTCGCCGAAGGCCTCGAGCGTCACGGCCAGGACGTCGGCGCCGACCTCGCGCCCCCGCTCCAGCAGCTCGATCAGCAGGAAGAAGGCCCCGATCGCGAGCGCCGAGCTCGCCAGGTAGAAGAGCGCGCCACCCGTCACGGCCGCCTGCCCCGCCCCCACGGCCGCGAGCAGCGTGCCGGAGGAGATGAGCACGCTCGCTCCTGCGAGCCGCGGCAGGTCCTGCGTGGCGAGCACGCTGACCGCGCCGAAGAGGATGGTCGCGATGCCGCCCGCCATCAGCCCGGTGCCGCCGAAGCCGGCGGAGGCGCCCGTCTCCGGCCCGAAGAGCAGCAGCACGAGCCGCAGCACGGCGTAGAGGCCGACTTTGCTCATCATGGAGAAGATCGCCGCCGAGGGCGGGCTGGCGGCGGCGTAGGTCGGCATCAGCCAGAAGCCCAGCGGCCACGTCGCCGCCTTGGCGAGGAAGGCGATGCCGAGGATGGCCGCGCCCGCCTCCAGCAGCGGCCGGTTCGCGGCCGGCATCGCCGGGATGCGGGCGGCCAGGTCGGCCATGTTCAGCGTGCCGGCCACGCCGTAGATCATGCTGACGCCGATCAGGAAGAGCAGCGAGGCCGCCAGGTTGATCGAGATGTAATGCAGCCCTGCCTTCACCCGCGCCACGCCCGAGCCGTGCAGCGCGAGCCCGTAGGAGGCGGCCAGCAGCACCTCGAAGAAGACGAAGAGGTTGAACAGGTCGCCGGTCAGGAAGGCGCCGTTCAACCCCATCAGCTGGAACTGCAGCAGCGCGTGAAAATGCGCGCCCATCCGCTGCCATCGCGGCAACGCGTAGAGCAGCGCCGCCAGGCCGAGCAGCGACGTCAGGATCAGCAGCAGGGCGGAGAGCCGGTCCAGCATCAGGACGATGCCGAAGCTCGTGGGCCAGTTGCCGAGGCGATAGACGCCGATCGCCGTGCCGCCCGCATGCGCCTGGAGGGCCAGGACGACGGCGACGCCGAGCATCACGAGGATGGAGACGATGCCCATCGCCGCCTTCAGCCGCATCCGGTGCTCGTCCAGCGTGACCATGATCGCGCCGACGATCAGCGGCAGCGCGATGGGCACGACCAAGAGGTGCTGCTGCCAGCCGGTCATCGCGGCGGCCTCCCGTCCACATGGTCGCCGCCGGTCAGGCCGCGCGCCGCCAGCATGACGACGAGGAACAGTGCCGTGGTGGCGAAGCCGATGACGATCGCCGTCAGCACCAGCGACTGCGGCAGCGGGTCGGCGAAGACAGCCGGGTCGCCCGAGGTGCCGGGCTCCAGGATGGGCGGCGCGCCGATCGGGAAGCGGCCCATGCTGAAGATGAAGAGGTTCACCGCATAGGAGAGCAGCGAGAACCCGATGATGAGCTGGAAGGTGCGCGGCCGCATGAGCAGCCACACGCCCGAGCCGCCCAGGACACCGATGGCGAGGGCCAGAATGAGTTCCATCAGTCCTCTCCCACCGCGACCCGGCCCTGGGCCAGGGCTTCGGGTAGCGGGGGCGGCGCCGCGCGCTGGCTGCGCACCGACTGGTGCGCGAGCGCGATGAGCATCAGCACCGTGGCCCCGAAGACGAGGGCAAAGACGCCGAGGTCGAAGATCACCGCGCTCGCCAGGGGCAGCTTCCCGAGCACCCCCAGATCCGCATAGGCGAAGTAGGAGGTCAGGAAGGGCTTGCCGAAGGCGATGGCCGCCGCGCCCGTGCCGGCGGAGAGCAGCAGCCCGATCCCCATCCAGCGCAGCGGCAGCACGCGGAGATGGTCCTCCACCCAGCGCGTCCCGCCGGCCATGTACTGCAGCAGGACGCCGATCGCGAGCATGAGCCCCGCCGCGAAGCCGCCGCCCGGCTGGTCGTGACCGCGCAGCAGCAGGTATATCGAGACCGCGACGATGACCGGGAAGAGCAGCCGCATGGTCACGGCCGGGATCAGCAGCCAGTCGCGCGCCTCGCCCTGCTGCTGGTCGGGCATGCCGACACTCTCGGGGGCCGGGCGGAAGCGGCGCAGCAGGGCGAAGACCGTCAGCGCCACGATGCCGAGCACGGCGATCTCGCCCAGCGTGTCGAAGCCGCGGAAATCCACGAGAATCACGTTCACCACGTTGGTCCCGCCGCCTTCCGTATAGGCACGCTCCAGGAAGTGGCGGGAAATGCCCTCGGGCGAGGCGCGGGTCATGGTCGCGTAGGAGATTGCCGTCAGCCCCGCGCCGGCGGCGACGGCGATGACGAGGTCGCGCAGCCGGCGCAGCCGGGCCAGCAGCTCGCCGGAGCCCGCATACTCGATCCGCCTGGGCAGCCACCGCAGGCCGAGCAGAAGCAGCACCGCGCTCACGATCTCCACCAGCAGCTGCGTGAGCGCGAGGTCGGGCGCGGAGTACCAGACGAAGGTCAGTCAGGTGACCAGCCCGGTGCCGCCCAGCAGGACCACCGCGGCGAGCCGGTGGTACTTGGCCTGGTAGGCCGCGGCGATGGC
>JAQGHZ010000140.1 GCA_028291485.1 Rubritepida sp.
GGCGCGCCGATCCGTCGAGCAGCAGCGCCGCGTTGGTCGCGCCGCGCAGCTTGAAGCTGCCGGTGATCTGCAAGGGCTCGGGCTTCACCAGCACCACGCCGCCGGCGGCCGCGTCCAGCGCGCGGTGGCGCAGCATGGGTGTGCGGCGGATGCGGCCCTTGAGCCGTTCGGCCGCAGCCTGGATGTCGTCGAAATCGGGCAATGTCACGTGTGGAACCTCAAGGGGTTGGTGGGTGCGATGGCCGGCAGCACGTCGGCGTCCGGCGTCTCGCCGCGGATGAGCTGCGCCAGCAGCCGCCCCGCCGCCGGCGAGGTCTGGATGCCGTAGCCGCCCTGGCCGCAGAACCAGTAGAAGCCCGCCTGCTCGGAGATGCCAATGGCCAGCCCGCGATCCGGCGTGAAGGTCCGCAGCCCCGCCCAGCGGTGCTCCACCCGCGTCACCGGGATGTCGAGGCATTGCTGCATCCGGTCGATGGCGATGGCGACGTCGAGCTCGTCCGGCTGGGCGTCCATCGGCTCGCTGTCGGTCTCGTCGGCCGGGCTGACCATGAGCTTGCGCCGCGCCTCGGGCCGCACGTACCAGGAATGGTTCACGTCCACGACCATGGGCCAGTTCGCCGTGTCGTACTCGCCGGGATCGATGATAAGGGCGGTGCGGCGCTTGGGCTGCAGGCCGATGGGGTTCACACCCGCGATATCGGCGACCACGTCGCCCCAGGCGCCGGCGGCATTCACGATCACCGGCGCCGCATAGATCTCGCCGCCCGCGGCCTGGGCGTGCCAGGCACCGTTCTCGCACCAGATGCGGCCGATGCGGTTCCGCAGCGCCAGCACGCCGCCATGGCTGCGGATCTGCTTGAGGAAGCCCTGGTGTAGGGCGGCGATATCGATGTCGAAGGCGTCATATTCGATCGCGGCACCGGCCACCGAATCGATCTTCAGCGCCGGCACCAGCACTTTCGCCTGCTCGAGCGTGAGGGTGGTTCGGCCATGCCGCAGGGCGTCGTTCAGATCGCCCAGATCTCCCGTCTTTGCCAGGTTAAGCACCGGGCGCGGATGGGCGATCGGGACCTCCGTGAAGCCGGGCGGCGGGTTCTCCAGGAAGCGGCGCGAGGCTCCGGTCAGGATCTGCGCGTCCTCGCTGCCGTAGCTGAGGATCCAGATGGCGGCGGAGCGGCCGGTCGTGTGGTAGCCGGCGCTCGCCTCGGCCTCCAGCAGGGCCACCTTGTGGGTGGAAGAGAGATGCGCGCCGGCGGTCGCGCCGGCGATCCCCGCGCCGATCACCAGCGCGTCGAAGAATTGCGTGTCCATGGGATCATCTTCATGCGGGTGACCCCATGCAGCAAGCGGTTGCACTTCGCGACGGCCCGCGCGTAACCTCGGCCCAGCGGCAAAGACCGCCACTGAAAACACAGGGAGTTGTTCGAGATGGCAGGGAACGGGATGTCCCGGCGCAATACGTTGCGTTCGGGGGCCGGGGTGATCGCAGCAGGCATGTTGTCCGCCCCGATGGTTCACGCGCAGGGCACGGGCGGCACGCTGCGTTGCGGCTTCTGGGACCACTGGGTGCCAGTGGGCAACGACGTGCTGCGCCGCCTCTGCGCCGAATGGGGCCAACGCAACCGCGTCGAGGTGCAGGTCGATTTCATCACCTCGGTCGGCAACCAGAACCTCCTGACCATCGCGGCCCAGGCGCAAAGCCGCTCGGGCCATGACATCCTGAGCTTCCCGACCTGGGAGCCCTCGGCCCATGCCCGCCTGCTGGAGCCGATGGACGACGTGGTCGGCCGCCTCGTCGCGAAGTACGGTCCGATCAACCCGATCGGCGAATACCTCGCCAAGCGCGAGGGCGCCTGGCGCGCGATCCCGTCCGTCTCGGGCAGCCAGCACAAGCCCTCGCTCGGCCGGTTCGACCTGCTGAAGCAGCATGCCGGCATCGACGTGCAGGCGATGTACCCGGCGGCCAACCAGGCCGGCCCGGGCGTCGACGAGTGGAACTGGGACAACTTCCTCGTCGCCGCCGAGAAATGCGCCCAGGCGCAGGTGCCCTTCGGCCTGCCGATGGGCAGCTTCACCGACGCGGTGGACTGGGTCGGCTCGCTGTTCCGCAGCTATGGCGCGACCATGATCGACGAGCGCGGCAATGTCACCGTGCGCAGCAACCCGGCAGTGCGGCAGGCGCTGGAATATGCCGTGCGGCTGTGCCGTTTCCTGCCGAACGACGTCTATGCCTGGGACGACGCCTCCAACAACCGCGCGCTGATCTCCGGCCGCTCGGCGCTGATCTTCAATCCGCCCTCGACCTGGGCTGTGGCGAAGCGCGACGCGCCGGCCGTGGCCGAGAAATGCTGGACCTTCCCAATGCCGGCCGGTCCCGCCGGACGCTTCACGCCCTACCTGCCGTACTTCTGGGGCATCTGGAGCTTCAGCCGCGCCAAGCCCGCGGCCAAGGGGCTGCTGGAATTCCTCTCCGAGCGCGAGCAGGCCGAGGCGCAGACCACCACCAGCAGCGGCTACGATATCCCGCCCTTCGGCACGATGTCGGACTTCAAGATCTGGGAGACGGAGGGCCCGCCGACCGGCGTGGTCTTCAACTACCCGCTGAAGCCGCATCACAACGCGCAGCAGAACATCGCCTTCGCGCCGGCCCCGGCGGAGATCGCGGTGCAGGCCTACAACCAGGCGATCAACACCAAGATGATCGCCCGCGTCGCGCAGGGCGGCGAGACCGTCGACCAGTCGATGACCTGGGCCGAGCGCGAGCTGCGCAACTTCGCGCGCGGCTAGGCAGGAAACGGGGCGGGGGAGAGATCCCCCGCCCGATCCACGCTTCACGGCAGGAGACCTTCGCATGTCCGCCGACACCCTCACCGCCGAGACCCGTCTGGCGCCGGCGCCCGCTGGCTCGGGCAGCCTGAAGCGTTTCGCGCGGCGGCGATCGACCATCGCCTTCCTGATGACCCTGCCGCTGCTGCTGGTGATCCTGTGCCTCGTCGCCTATCCGGCGGCCTACGGCATCTACCTCTCGACGCTGAACCGTACGATGGAGCGCAGCATCGGCTTC
>JAQGHZ010000382.1 GCA_028291485.1 Rubritepida sp.
CCTCCCTGCCGCACATCGAGCCCCGGCCCGCACCCTGGCAGCCGGCCGCCGCGGGGCAGCCGCCGGGCGTGGTGATCATCGGCACCTCCACGGGAGGGCCGCCCGCGCTGGAGGTCGTGCTGACCGAGCTGCCGGCAGATTTCCCCTGGCCGGTCCTGGTGGCGCAGCACATGCCGGCCGCCTTCACCTCTTCGCTGGCGAACCGTCTTGACGGGCTCTGTGCCCTTCGCGTGACGGAGGTCGTGCGGCCGACGCCCATCGCAGCCGGCACCGTCTACATCGCCCGCGGCGATGCCGACATGACCGTCAGCCTGCGCACCGCCGGCCCCGTGGTGCTGCCGATGCCGGCGGGCGCGGAATACCGCTGGCATCCCAGCGTGGACCGACTGGTGGCGAGTGCGCTGACGCGTCTCGCGCCCGAGCGGCTGATCGGCGTGCTGATGACGGGGATGGGCCACGACGGCGCGGCGACCATGGCGGCCCTGCGCGCCGCCGGTGGCCGCACGATCGCCGAATCCGCCGAGACGGCGGTGGTCTGGGGCATGCCCGGAGAGCTTGTCCGCGCGGGCGGCGCGGAGTTGGTCCTGCCGCTGGAGGCGATCGCCACACGGCTCATCCAGCTCGTGGCTGCCACGTGAGCGAGAACCTGCTCCTGAGCGCGGCGGAGCTGCAACGCCTTTGCGCCTTCCTCTACCGCGAGACGGGCATGCTCTTCGGCGAGAGCAAGCGCTACTACATCGAGCGCCGCCTGACCGACCGGCTCGCAGCGACGGGCACCCGGGACTTCGCCACCTATTTCGGCTGGCTCCGCTCGGATGCCGAGGAGCGCGAGACGCTCATCAACGCCTTCACCGTCAACGAGACCTATTTCTACCGCGAGGAGCACCAGCTCGCCTGCCTTAGCCGATCGCTGCTGCCGGACCTCATCACGACGCGGCGGCCGGGCGACAGGATCCGCATCTGGTCGGCTCCCTGCTCGACGGGCGAGGAGGCCTATTCCATCGCGATCTGGCTGCTGGAGAACTGGCGGCTGGTGGATGCCTACAACATCGAGATCGTCGGCTCGGACATCGACACGCGGGTGCTGGAGGCGGCGCGCGAGGGGCTCTTCGGCGAGCGGGCCCTCTCGCGCCTGTCCCCGCAGCTGATCGAGACCTATTTCGGCCCGCTGCGGCGACACCGGCGCGAGATCATCCACGACCTCAAGGAATCGGTCGCCTTCACCCAGGCGAACCTGGTCGACGGGCCGAGCCTCGCGGCGCACGGCACCTTCGACGTCGTCTTCTGCCGCAACATGCTCATCTATTTCGACGACGAATCGCGCGTTGTCGCGGCCCGGAACCTCTATGACCGGCTGGCCCCGGGCGGCTACCTCTGCCTCGGGCACACGGAATCCATGAGCCGCATCAGCGACCGCTTCGCCGTGCGCCGCTTCGAGGATGCCATTGTCTTCCAGCGGCCGAAGGGGAACCAGTGACCGACGAGCTGATGACCCAGTTCCTGGCCGAGGGGCGCGAGCTGGTCGCCGGGGCCGCGCGCGACCTCGCGGTCCTGTCCCGTCGCCCGTCAGACGAAGCGGCGCTGGACGGCTGCTTCCGGGCCATCCACACGCTGAAGGGCTCTACGGGCCTTTTCGACCTCGCGCCGATGGGGCTGATGCTGCACGCGGCCGAGGATCTGCTCGCGGCGATCCGCGCCGGCCGGCCCGGCAGCCCCGCGGATTTCGCCGCGCTGCTGGAGGCCGTGGACCAGGTGGACGGCTGGCTCGATGTTCTGGAGCGTGACGGCTCGCTGCCTGCCGACGCCGCGCAGGCGGCGCGAGACGCGGTCGCGCGCTTCGGCGGAGTGGCGATCGCGCCGCCTTCACCCGCAGCCGAGCCGGGGGGCTGGCGCACGCCGCCGGAATTCGCCGCCCTTGTGGGGACAGCCATCCGTTACGTCCCGCGGGCGGACGCCTATTTCTCCGGCGACGATCCCATCGCGATCGTGGCCGCGGTACCGGCGCTGACGGCGCTGCGCATCCTGCCGCGCGAGGCCTGGGGCCCGCTCGAATCCTACGACCCCTTCGCCTGCAACCTCGTGATCGAGGCGGTGTCGGCGGCCGCGCGGCCGGCGGTCCAGGCGGCGCTGCGCCTCGTCGCCGATCAGGTGGAATTTGCCGATCTCGTGCCCGCCGAGCCGGGCGCCGCGGCGCGGCGGACGCTGCGCGTGGACGCGGCGCGGGTGGACCGGCTGGCCGGACTGGCGGATGACCTCGTGGTCGCGAAGAGCGCCCTCGCGGAGTTGGCGGCTGAAGCCGAGAAGCTGGTGGGTGGCCATATCCTGGGCCAGTCGCTGCGGGCGCGGCAGGCGCAAATCGACCGGCTGGTGGGTGACCTGCATGCCACGGTCGGCCAGGTGCGGCTGGTGCCGCTCGCGCCGCTCTTCGGCCGCTTCCCACGCCTCGCCCGCGATATCGCCCGCGCGCTGGGTAAATCCGTCGCGCTGGAGATCGAGGGCGGCGAGGTCGAGGTGGACAAGTCCGTCGTGGACGGGCTCTTCGATCCCCTCCTGCACGTGCTGCGCAATGCAGTGGACCATGGGGTGGAAGCCCCGGCGGCGCGGCTGGCCGCCGGCAAGCCCGAGGAGGGCGTGATCCGCCTCACCGCCCGGCCGGATGCGGATCGCGTGATCATCGAGGTGACCGACGACGGCGCGGGCATCGACCCCGCCCGCATCCGCGTCCTTGCCGTCGAGCGCGGCCTGCTGCCGCGTGACGTCGCCAACGCGCTGGAGGATGCGGCGGCGGTGGATCTCATCTTCACGCCGGGCTTTTCCACGGCCGCCGCAGTCAGCGAGGTGTCGGGCCGCGGCGTCGGCATGGACGTGGTGCGTGCCGCCGCCGCTGCGCTGGGCGGGCGGGTGGAGGTCGACGCCGCGCCGGGGCGCGGCACGGCGGTGCGCTTCGTCCTGCCCGTCACCACGCTGCTGACTAAGGTGATGATCGTCGCCTGCGGGCCGGACCGATACGGCCTCGCGCTCGACAGCGTGGTCGAGACCACGCGCGTCACGCCCGACCGCATCCGCCAGGTCCGTGCCGGCCGGGCCTTCCTGCTGCGCGATCAGCCCGTGCCGCTCGTCGCCCTCGGCGCGCTCGTGGGCGCGGATGCGCCGCCGGCCCGGGCCGCCGAGCGCGTCGTCGTCGCCCGGGTGGGCGGCGAACTGGTCGGCTTCGCGGTGGACGCCATCCTCGACCGCATGGACGCCGTGGTCCGTCCCATGACCGGACTGCTCGCCGGCGCGCCAGGCCTGATGGGCACGACGCTCCTGGCCGACGGCGCCGTGCTGATGATCCTGGACCCCGGGGAGCTCCTGCCGTGAGCGTGATGCAGGAGGGCTCCGTCATCCGCTTGGAGGGTCCCTGCCGGGTGGAGGATGCCGAGACCGTGGTGGCCCTGTTGCAACGAATGCCCGGCTCGACCGTTGATCTGACCCGATGTCGGGGACTGCACGCCGCTGTGGTCCAGGCGATTCTCGCCTTCGCCCCTCCGCTGACCGGAAGTCCCGCCGAACCGTTCCTGCGGGATCTGCTGATTCCGTCCCTGGCGGGCGAGAGACAGCCCCTTCCGCCCAAGATATAGTCATCAAACACAGGCCGATATTTGGCCGCCATCAGGAGAAGGACTTCATGGGGACGACGGTACTGATCGTCGACGACAGCAAGCTGGCCCGCATCGTGGTCGGCAAAGTCGTGGCCGCCCTGCAGCCCGACTGGCAGCGCGTGGAGGCCGGCAATGCCGATGAGGCTGTCGCCGTCATCGCCGCCCAGCCGGTGGACGTGGTGATCATTGACTACAACATGCCCGGCCGTGACGGGCTGGACCTCGCCGAGGAGCTGCGCGAGCGTTTCCCGGACATGCCGATCGCCGTCGCCACGGCGAATATCCAGGACGAGATCGTCGCCCGGGCCCGTGCGGCAAACGCCGCCTTCATCGCCAAGCCCGTCACCGAGGACGGCGCGCGGGGCTTCATCTCGGGTGCTGCGCTGCGGCTGCGGTCGCCGCAGCCATGACGGATCATGTCGTTCCGCTCGAGGAGATGGAGCGGGATGCGCTGACGGAGCTGGTCAATATCGGCGTGAGTCGCGCGGCCGCGAGCCTGCGCAAGATGGCCGGCCAGCAGGTGCTGCTGTCCGTCCCCTCCCTGGAGGTCGTGACCCGCGGCGGCGCCGCCACCCTGATCCGCGAGCGCGAGAGCGGCGAGCTCGTGGCGGTGCGGCAGGATTTCGACGGAGTCTTCTCGGGTCGCGCGCTGCTCATCTTCCCGGAATCCAACAGCATGGCGCTCGTGCGCGCCGTGGCCGGCGGCGCGCTTTCCGACATGGAGGCCGCGGAGCTGGAGGACGAGGCACTGGCCGAAACGGGCAACGTCGTCCTCAACAGCTGCCTGGCCACCATGGCCAACATGCTGCAGCGTCCGCTGACCATGTCGCTGCCCCAGGTCGTCCGCAGCAGTGGCACGGGGCTCTTCGAGCTGATGCAGGTCGGCTCGGAGGGCGGGGTGGTGCTCTTCCTTTACATCAACTTCGCGATCAACGACCGCGACATCCGCGGCTACATCGCCATGCTGATGGACCTGCCCTCGCTGCAGGCTCTGCGCGTTTTGATCGCCGAGTTCATCAGGCGGGTGATCGGCGACGAGGTCTGAGCGTGGGGGAACCGGGGGCAAGTCAGAGCGTTAGGGGGCGGTGAGCGACATTCCGAAGCCGGGGCGGCACCCGGGCGAGATTCTGGCCGCGCGAGGCGTGGCCCTGGCCGCGCTTGGCGGGCCTTGGCTGGCGGCCGTGGCCGCCTCGGGCGTCGCGATCGTGGTAACCGACCCGTGCCTGCCGGATGATCCCGTCATCTATGTGAACACCGCCTTCGAGGTGCTGACTGGCTATTCGGCCGCCGAGGCCGTGGGCCGCAACTGCCGCTTCCTGCAACCCGAACCCGCCGACGCGGAAGCCCGCGGGCGCATCCGGGCGGCGCTGGCGACGGGCGCCCCCGTCACCGCCGACCTGCTCAACCGGCGGCGGGACGGCGAGCGTTTCTGGAACCGCATCAGCATCACTACCATCCGTGACGAGCGCGGCGCGCTGACCTTCCATCTCGCGACGCAGGTCGACGTGAGCAGCGAGTATGCGGACGACGCCGCGGCGCGGGAGCTGCGCCTCAGCCGCCGCAAGCTCGCCGAAGTGCAGGAGCGGCTGCGGGTGGTCCAGGCCGTCGCGGGCGCGGCCGGCGCCTGGGAGTGGGACATTGCGGGCAAGCGGCTCGTGGCCGACGCCCGTTTCGCCAGCATCTACGGGCTGGACCTCGTGGCCTCGGCTGCTGGCCTGCCCACCTCCGCCTTTTTCGGCCCGATTCACGAGGAGGACCGGATGCGGCTCCGGATCGCCGTGGCGGGCGCGCTGCACGGCGCCGAGGTCTTCGCGCGCGACTACCGCGTGGTGGTGGGCGGCGAGGTCCGCTGGGTCTCCGCCCGCGGTCGCACCTTCCTGGACACCGAGGACCGGCCGGTGCGCTTCGCCGGCGTGCTGACCGACATCACCGACCAGAAGAAGGTCGAGGAACGGCTGCGCATCGCGCAAACCGCGGGCGAGGTCGGCTCCTTCGAATACGTCGCGGGCTATGGCACGGCCGAGGTCTCGGAGCAGTTCTGCCGCCTGCTCGGGCTGCGGCCGGCGCAGAGCCTGCCGGTCCGCACCATCAATGCACTGGTGCATCCCGACGATCCCGTGCTCATCCGGAACCGCGACGGCCGCATCAGCTCGGGAACCGCCTTCCATGAGTTCCGTGTCACCCGTGCCGATACGGGCGAGGAGCGATGGCTGGCCTCGCGCGGGGAATACCGCGCGGGCCTGGCAGGCGGAACCATTTTCACGGGCGTCATCTACGACATTACCACGACCAAGCGCTCCGAGGCCGCGCTGCGGCTGCTGACGGAAACGCTGGAGGAGCGCGTCGAGGAGCGCACGCAGGAGCGCGACCGGCTGTGGAACCTCTCGCGCGACCTGCTCAACGTCATCGGTCCCGAAGGGCGGCAGAGGGCAGTCAACCCGGCCTGGACGCGGCTGCTGGGCTACGACGAGGCGGAGCTCATCGGGACCTCGCTGGAGGCACTGACCCATCTGGAGGATGTACCGACCACCCGATCCTGTCTCGCGGCGCTGCTGCGCGGCGAGGCGGTTCCGGAATTCGATATCCGCATATGCGCGCGGGACGGCACCTATCGCTGGGTGAGCTGGACCGTCGTTCCGGAGGGCGGGATGATCTACGGCATCGGCCGAGACGTCACGCGGCGCAAGCAACTGGAGGACCAGCTCCGTCAGAGCCAGAAGATGGAGGCGGTCGGCCAGCTCACGGGTGGCATCGCGCACGACTTCAACAACATGCTGACCGGCATCCTGGGCGGCATCGACATGGTGCGCCGCCGGGTGAGCCAGGGACGTATCGACGACGTGGACCGCTTCCTGGACGCCGCGCTGCAGTCCGGCCAGCGGGCGGCGGCGCTGACGCACCGGCTGCTCGCCTTCTCCCGTCGTCAGACCCTGGACAGCCGGCCGCTCGACGTGGCGGTCCTGGTGCGGTCGATCGAGGATCTGCTGCGGCGCACGCTCGGCGAGCAGATCGAGTTGACCATCGACATGAGCCCGGATCTGTGGTTCGCGGTGGCCGACGACAACCAGCTCGAGAGCGCGATCCTCAACCTGGTGATCAACTCCCGGGATGCCATGCCGGATGGCGGGCGGCTGACCATCGCGGGGCGCAACGCGCATCTGTCCGCCAGGGACCTCGCGCACAGCGACCGCGGCGAGGCCGGGGATTACGTCGAGATCCGCGTGGCCGATACCGGCCTCGGCATGCCGGCCGATGTACTCGCGAAGGCCTTCGATCCCTTCTACACCACCAAGCCGCAGGGGCAGGGCACGGGCTTGGGCCTGTCGATGGTCTACGGCTTCATCCAGCAGTCGCGAGGCGACGTGTTGATCGAAAGCCGGGAAGGGATCGGCACGACTATCCGGCTCTTCCTGCCGCGGCACCATGGCGCGCCGGACGACTCCGCGCTTGCTGCCCCGGCGGCGGCGCTGCTGCTGGGAACCGGCGAGACGGTCCTGGTGATCGAAGACGATCCCGCTGTCCGCCTGCTGGTGCTGCAGGTGCTGCAGGAGCTGGGGTATCACGCGATCGAGACTGCCGATGAGCGGGATGCCGTTCCCATCCTGAGGTCCGAACATCACCTCGACCTTCTGATCAGCGACGTCGGCCTACCGGGCATGAGCGGGCGGCGGCTCGCCGAGATCGCGCGGGAGAGCCGCCCGAACCTGCCGGTGCTTTTCATGACCGGATACGCCAAGGAGGCGGCCGATCAGGCGAAGTTCCTCGATGCGGGGATGGAAATCATCACGAAGCCTTTTACTGTGGACGAGCTGGGCCAGCGCGTGAACCGAATCCTTCGGCAGAAGGTTGACTAGATGTTTGGTCCCAGGGTCTGACGGCGCACCGTTTGTCCTGATTCGTCAGGAGGAGGATGCGTAATGGGAAGCGTTCTTCACGGCGGCGCCAGCCGGACGGACTCGGGTCCCGTACGCGAGGCGTCTCACCGATCCGGCAAGGCTTGGTCCGCTCGCCCCCAGCCGCGGAGCGCCTTCGACGTTGGTCGCCTCAGCAACTCGGCTGCACCACCGATGTGCCAGTGATCGGCGCGATCGAGGTTGCGCAGTTCATCCCAGGAAACGGGCACAGCGACCGGGGCACCGGGACGAGCCCGCACCGCAAAGGGCATCACGGCCGTCGCACCACGCTGGTTCCGCAGATAGTCCACGAAGATCCGACCCTTGCGCCGGGCTCTGGACAACTCGGCTGTGAACCGCTTGGGCTGGGCCAGAGCGGCAGCGCGGGCAAAGCGATGGGCGAAGTCCTTCACCTGCGGCCACTCCGCCTGCGGTGTCAGCGGTGCGATCACGTGCACGCCCTTACCGCCCGTCACCATGGGGAACGTCTCCAGGCCCAACTGCCGCAGCAGATCCCGGAACTCGGCCGCTGCTTCGCGCACCGCCTGAAAGCCGAGCCCTTCATCAGGATCTAGATCGAAGACCAGCCGGTCCGCCTTCTCCACGTCCTCGATGCGCGAGCCCCATCCGTGAAACTCGATGGTGCCGTTCTGCACGCGCGTCATGAGGCCGTCCGTGCTCTCGATGAACATGTAGGACTCGCTGGTGCCGTTCTTTTCGCGAATGGGGACCTGCTTCACGAATTCCCCGAAGGCGCCCACGTCGTGCTTCTGGAAGAAGCACTTCTTGGCCCGGCCTTGGGGGCACCGAATGATCGTCAGGGGCCGCTCGCCGCACCACGGCAGCATCACATCCGCCATCTGCCGGTAGTAGTCCGCGAGCTGGCCCTTCGTGATCCCAGACTCAGGGAAGAGCACGCGATCGGGATTGCTAATAGTGATGCTCGATGCCGCGGAATCGACGAACGCGACAGGCTTGGGCTTCTCGGGCACGACCGCTTCCGGCTTCTTGTCCTCGCGCAG
>JAQGHZ010000396.1 GCA_028291485.1 Rubritepida sp.
AAGGCGCGCACCTCGCCCAGCACGTCACCGCCCTCCAGCCCGAGCGCCCGGATCGGCGCGGCCAGCGGCGCGGCGATGCCGAGATGGCTCATGCCCGGATAGGCGACGTGGCGCACGGGCACGCCGGCGGCACGCGCCCGGGCCGCGAGATCGGTGGAATGCTGCGGGCGGACGGTGGTATCCGCCGCACCATGCAGCAGCAGCATCGGCGGCGTGGCGGGGCCGAGCGGCGCGGGCGCGGCGACGACGTGCGGGGTGCCGGCGAAGATCGCGGGCGGGTTCGCCTCGTCGGCGCCGAAGTCGTAGGGCCCGGCGAGGCCGACGAATCCGCCCACCTGGCCCTGCACGCCCCATCGCGGATCCAGCGCCGCGCAGGCGGCGTTGAAGGCACCGGCGGAGTGCCCCATCAGCACGAGGCGCCGCCGGGGCTCCCGCGCGGCCAGGAAGCGGACCGCAAGCGCCGCGTCCTCGATAAAGGCGGGGAAGCGCACCTCGGGCCAGAGTCGGTAGTCGATCACCGCCACGCGGCAGCCCAGCCCGGCCAGCGGATAGGCGGCGAAGCGGTAATCCGCGCGCTCCTCCGAGCGCCAGCCGCCACCAGGGACGAAGACCAGCAGGGGCGCGGTCTCCGCGAGGCCGGGCGGGGTGTAAAGGTCCAGCCGGTTGCGCGGCAGCGGGCCGTAGGCGATCCCTTCCTCGCGGGCCGTGCCGCCTGGCGGGTCAGGGCCGCGGCGAGGCCTGTCGGCGAGCAGGCGCCGAGCGGGAAGAGAGCGGCGCCGGAGAGCAGGGCGCGGCGCAACGGTGCGGGAAGCTTCATCGCAGGGAAATGGCTGCGCGCGAGGAGGGTTGCGAGGATTGACCGCGCCTGCCTTCACCTCTAAGCCGCGCGAACTCTACGTCCCCATCGTCTAGAGGCCTAGGACACCAGCCTTTCACGTTGGCAGCACGGGTTCGAATCCCGTTGGGGACACCATCCGCCTGTGTCTGGTCGGCTCAGACCGTCTCCGGTGGTCATCTAAGTAGCTGAAAGCCGTGCGATGGCCGGGGTGCCGCCGGTGACGACGTGCAGACCAAACCGGCGAACATTCACATCGGAGCCGAAGATAGCCGCTAGCGTCGCGGCGTTGGATGAAGCCAGTGTGGAGCCCAGTCGTTACCTGCTGGGCCGTGGCGCCCTGGTCGGGCGAGGCATGCGCGTCGAAGCCCAGCCACGCGCCCAAAGTGGGGCCGAAAGTGGGGCCAAATCGGCGAATCCCCCCTTAATCTGCTGATTTCTCTGCAGAAAAAGGAGATTGATGGCTGGTGGACCTCGCGCCACGTGTATCGCTGGGTGAAGCGTCCGCACATGGCGGGGAGCACACCCCGGTCGAAGCCGTGAAGGATCGGGATGTCGAGAACGGCTGCGGTCGCCAGGTAGACGGCATCCTGACGTCTGCATACAAGCCGGCAGGAAGCTTCACCTACATTGGAGGCCGCATGCTCCCCGCGAACCTTTGTCGGTCGCGCAGCGGCCGCGCGGCCTGGCTGCTCGCACCGCTTGCCGCCGCACTACTCCTGCATCCGCTCGTGTTGGCGAACCCAGGCTTCTTCAGCCACGACGAGTGGGAGAGGCTGGATCACATCCGCCGGGCCGGGCTTTGGGACTTCCTCGGCGCCTACAGCATCCCGCACGCAGGGCCCGAATTCGGCCACCCCGTGCGGCCCATCGGCTTCGTCCAGCAGGGGTTTAGCGCGCTGCTGATGGAGCCCGCGCCGTTTCTCGTGCACCTGCTGGATGTGTTGATGCATGGGGCCGTCGCCTCGCTGCTGGCGCTGGTGCTTCACCGGCGCGGTGCGTCCGCGGGCCTGGCCCTGCTGGCAGGGCTGCTCTTCGCCGCGTCGCCGCTCACTGCCGCGTCCACCGGTTGGGTGGCGGCCTCCTTCGATCGCTGGCTGGGGCTGTTCGCGCTGCTGGCGGCGGGGGCGGCGTGGGGCATCCTGACCGACGGGGTGACGCCTGGGCGCGGCTTGGCACTGGCCGCCGCCGCAGCAGGAGCCGCGCTCTCGAAGGAGGCGGCGGCCACGCTGCCCCTCGCGCTGCTGATCGTCGTGAGCGCACACCGAGCACTGCACCCGGTCGGGGCTTGGCCCTGGCGGCGGGCGGCATCGGTGTTGGCGCTGGGGTCGCTGCCGGTGATGGCCTACCTTTTCGTGCGGCTACCCGCCATCGAGGCGACGCTCGCGGGGCGGACGGGCGTGGGCTACTACGCGCCGACGGGGAGGTTCCTCGGCCGGTCGCTCTCGGGCTACTGGGGCTTCCCCTTCCTGCCGCACCTAACGGACTTCCCGCGCCAGGGGCGGCTCGGCCTACCAGCCTTCCTGGGCGCGGGGCTGCTGCACGCCGGGCTCGCGGTGCTGGCGGGGCGGTGGTTCGGCTGGCGGCTCGGCGCGCTCTACGTCGCCGCCTACTTCGTGTTCCTGCTGCCCGTGTTACCGCTGCGCGAGCCGGGGGCACACTACCTCTACGCCTCGGCCCTGCCGTTGGCGGTGCTGATGGCCGCGCTGTGGCGGGAGGCCTGGCGCCGCCGCGCGCGCCTCGTCAGGGCCGCGCTGGCGGCGGGGACTGGGCTGATGCTCGCCAACCACGTGCTGATCCAGTGGCAGATGCACCGGGGTGGGGTTTGCCAGGCCGCCTTCCTGCCCTCACTCGACGCCGCGCTGGCGCAGGGCGGGCCGATGGCCATTGCCTTTGCGCCGAGAAGCCTGGACTGGGTGGCGCGCCGCGCCATCTACGGGCGCTCCGCCTATGCGGGGGTGACCCTCTTGCCGGGCGGCGCTCCGCCGCCGGCGGGGATGCGCCTTTTGGTAATGGGAACTGACTGCCGGCTCCGCTGATCTCTCAGCGGGGCGTGCGTAGCAGGGGGAAGGCAAGCACGTCTTCGCCGGGCAGGGCGTAAGGTGGAGATCCCGACCGCCCCCCTGCGCGAGGCGCATCACCGCCACGCGCATAGAGGCGGTGATATGATCAACGTCGAACGACGCCGCCCGCCGCGGAAGTTAAACCATCCTGACGGAAGGTAGTTCCGCAGGTGCGCCCCACGTTCCAGCCGCACAAACCGTCCCTAGCCTGACGAAAGCAGGGTCTCAATCATCCCGTGAATACAGATACGTAAAACCAGGTTATTAGGACAACACAAAAGATCGGCGCCAAATAGTTAATATGTGGGATTTTCCAGATTATAAATCTCATTGTCGCAGATAATATTATAGATAATCCAAATAAAACTGCTACAGATTTCCATCCCATGGTCACAAAGCAAAATACAATAGTAAAAACCATGGATAATGTAAAAAGAATGTAAATTATTCTAATTGGATATTGTGCAGCTCTATGATATAAATCCATATAATTTACGCCGCGCCTCGCTAATTCTCTATTGTAATAGTCAAGCGTGAGCATGATTGCACTTGCGATAGTGGGCCATATAATTAGCGGCCATGTCGGAAGCGGCGACCAAAAATGATCTGGCACGTTCGAATTCCCCCTCATCTATTTCGTTTGAAGTGATCCCCCTTGAGTGCCAGATCATTCCCACTTCGATCAATGACGCCGTTTTGTCCCACGAGCGTCAGGCAGGTTCTGGTGCAGTCAACTGCAGTAGTGGCATTCGCCATCTCACACTTCGAAGGCATCCGGCCGGGCGCAGATCTCGGCGGTGGCCATGCGCTTCGCGAGCGCGACACGCACGCTATCGGCCCGGCTCACGAGGCTGGTCGCGTGACTGATGAAGGCTGCCGCCGCCTGCCTCGCGGCGAGGGCGGCGCCGTCATGGCCGCGCCGGGGATCGACTGCAAATATGCGCGGCCCTGTAACCGATATTGCTGCATCACGCGACGCTTCACACGAAGTTTTCAAAAATGGGGCATTTGGTCGCGGAGGCCTATGAGGGATCCCGCGACAATGGCGGAGATGCCCCCAGGAGGCGGCTGCGAGGTTGGCCACAGCGACACGGACACCCTCGCGGATTGGTCATCGCCTCGTCACCGCGCCGCCTAGGCCGCGATGCCGTTATTGGGCTAGGCCTAGCGCCGCCAAGGTGTGTCGCAGGCGCCACGTTCCGAGAAAACCGACGACATCTGCATCGGTGTGGGGGATATTATGGGGGACGATCCATTCGATGCCCGGAAAGCCACGGAATACCTAAGTTTTTGTAGTCTGTTGGGGAAACCATCCTCCCGCAAAGCCCGGATTTCCCTGCGTATCCGCGCTGCGGATCGGATGCCGCCAAACCGTCCTGAACGATTGATCCCCCCACCCCACCCTGCAAAGCTTCCGCCGTAGACCGTCGCCGGGATCGCCGATGGCCGCGCATGGCGCCGTGCTGTCCACCCCCATGCGATGCCGCCCTCGCCCTCCCGGACCGGTCTCGAAAGCGGCTCGCTCGAAGACCGCGGAATGGAGGAAGTCGTCATGCATCGTCGTACCCTGCTGGGCAGCCCGGCCGTTCTCCTGGCCCGGCCGGCGTCCGCCCAAGCGCCAGCCCTCGGCGCACCCAAGCCCGCCGATTTCCCCAACCGCCCCATCGAGCTGGTCGTGGCCTATCCGGCCGGCGGCGGCATGGACGTCACCGCGCGAATCCTCGCCCGCCATGCCGAGCGGCTGACCGGGCATCGCTTCATCGTCAACAACCGGACCGGCGGCGCAGGCATGGTCGCGCACGGCTACATGGCGCGCCAGGCCCCGAGCGACGGCCATACGGTCGGCATCTTCTCCAGCGGGGTCTTCCTGGACGGCGTGCTGCGCGCCCAGGGGCTGTGGAGCATCAACGACCTGGAGATCGCCGCCTTCATCAACTACGACCCGACGACATGGATCCTGGCGACGCGCGGTCCGATGCAGGGACTCGACCTGCAGGCCATCGTCGCCCGGGCGCGGGAAGCGCCGGAGACGATCCGGGTCGCGATGCTGCCGCAGAGCACGTCCGAGTTCATCATCGACCAGGTCGAACGCGCCACCGGCGCGACATTCGTGAAGGTGCCCTTCCAGGGAGGCATTCCGGGCATGACGGCGATGCTCGGCGGCCATATCGACCTCGCGACCGTGTTCTTCTCGGAGTTCCGCTCGCAGCTCGAGGCGGGCGCGGTGCGTCCCGTCGGCGTCGCGGGGGCGACACGCCTGCCGAACCTTCCCGATGTGCCCACCTTCGACGAGGTGCTGGGCACCAGCGGCATCAACTGGGCCGCCTGGCGCTTCGCGGCGCTGCCGAAGAACGTGCCGGCCGAGCGGCGCGACTATCTCGCCGCCGTCATCGCAGCGGCGGTCGCGGATCCCGAGGCGCAGCAGGAGTTCCTCCGGGCCGGTGTCCTGCTCGATCCGTCGCTCGGGAGCGGCACGGCCGTGCGCGCGGCGGCAGCCCGGCTGTTCGACTCGCAGCTGCGCTTCCTTCGCGACAGCGGGCGGGTGCAATGAGCGCACGCGCCGCCACGGCAGACGCATCCATGGAAGATGAGCAGCCCTACCCCCACCTCTTCGCGCCCTTCGAGCTCGCGGGCCGGCGGCTCAGGAACCGCGTGGCGCATCTGGCGATCCTCACGACGCTGAGCCCCGGCGGCCAGGTCAGCGACCGGCACATCCAGTACTGCCTCAACCGCGCCCGCGGCGGCGCGGCGATGATCGTGGCCGAGCCGGTCAACATGGCGCCGCACCAGCACGCGGCCATCAAGGTGAATGCGCGCGACGACGGCGCGCTGGACAGCCTCAAGCGCTGGGCCGCGGCGGTGGAGGGCGAGGACTGCCGGCTGCTGGCGCAGGTGCAGGATAGCGGGCGCGGGCGGCACGCCCCGGGCCGCAACCTCGACTCCGTCGGCGCGGCGCCGCTGCCGGACGACATCAGCTGGTCGATGCCGCATGTCCTGACCATCCCCGAGATTCGCATCATGATCGAGGGCTTCGCCGCCGGCTCGCTGCGGCTGCAGCGATGCGGCTTCTCCGGCGTGGAAATCTCGGCCGGCCATGGGCACCTTTTCGCCCAGTTCATGTCGCCCTGGTCGAACAACCGCGAGGACGCCTACGGCGGCGATCTCGAGGGGCGCATGCGCCTGGTCGTCGAGACCATCGCTGCCATCCGCGCGGCCTGCGGATCGGGCTTCATCATCGGCGTGAAGACGCCGGGCGACGACGGGGTGGCCGCGGGCATCCCGCCGAGCACGGCGGCCGGGATCATCGCGCGGCTGTCGCGCACGGGCATCGACTACATGTCCTTCGCCCAGGGCACCCACGCGCGCTCGCTGGAGATGCACGTGCCGGATGCGCACTGGCCCGCTTTGCCCTTCCGGGAGCTGATGCGACGGCTGCGCCCGCATGCCGGCGGCGTGCCGGTCATGGCGATCGGCCGCATCACCGATCCGGCGGAGGCGGAGGGCCTGGTCGCCCAGGGCGAGGCGGAGCTGGTGGGGCTGGGCCGCGCGCTGATCACCGATCCGGCCTGGCCCGAAAAGGCCGCGGCGGGGCGCGCGCGCGACATCCGCTACTGCGTCTCGGGGAATGCCTGCTGGTACAACGTGACCGCGCTGCACCGGCTGGCCTGCGACAACAATCCGCGCGTCGGGGAGCCCGACGAATTGCTGCCCCTGCCGCAGGCCGCGGCGCGCAAGCGCGTGGTCGTCGTCGGGGCCGGCATCGCGGGGTTGGAAGCGGCCTGGGTGGCGGCCTCGCGCGGGCATGAGGTGATCCTGCTCGGGCGCTCGGCGGAGGTCGGCGGCAAGCTCCGCCTGCACGCCGCGCTGCCGGGCGGCGAGCCGCTGTCCAGCATCTACGACTTCCAGTTCGCCGAGGCGCAGAAGGCCCGCGTGCGGATGGAGCTCGGCGTCACCGCCGGCGTCGAGGACGTGCTCGCGCTCGGCCCCGACGCGGTCGTGCTGGCGACCGGCGCCTCGATGATCTGGCCGCTCTGCCTGCCGGCGAGCCTCAGGGCGGAGGGCTATGTGCAGGACCTGCGGGCGGCCCTGCCCGGCATCTTGGGCCTCAACGTCCGGCAGCCCGGCACGGCGGTGCTGTACGACCAGGACCACACGGAGGGCACCTATTGCGCGGCGCTCGCGCTGCACCGGCGCTTCGAGCGCGTGGTGATCCTCACGCCGCGGGAGAGCATCGCCCAGGACACGTCCATCGTCACGCGGCAGGGCATCTACCGGCGCGTCAACCTGCTCGGCATCGAGGTCGCGGTGCTGTCCGAGCCGAAGTGGACCGAGGATTTTGAGATGGAAGCCCGGCTCACCTACGCGAACATCTACACGGGCCAGGAGCGGCACGTGGAGGACGTGGCCTTCTTCGCCTATTCCACGCCACGCGCGCCGGACGATGCCCTGGCCGCGCCGCTGCGCGCGGCGGGCCTGCCGGTGCATGTCATCGGCGATGCGAAGGTCGCGCGCGCGCCGATGGCGGCCACCGCGGAGGGCTACGCGATCGGGCGGTCGCTGTAGCCGGCCTCAGTCCCGCCCCAGGATTTCCCGGTTGTGCTGACCCACCCGCGGCGCGGGGCGCCGGGGGAAGGGCCGCCGCCGGTTGAAGGAGAGCGGCAGGCTGACGATCTTCGGCCCGCCCTCCGGCAGCTCGCGCAGCAGGCCCACCGCCTCCATCTGCGCGGAGTTCGTGACCTCGGCGATGTCGTTCACCGGGCCGCTCGGCACGCCGACGGCGTCGAGCGCGGTCAGCCAATGGTCGCGCGGCCGGGTGAGGAAAGCCTCGGCGATGAGCGGGATCAGCGCGGCCTTGTTCCGCACCCGGTCGCCGCCCTGGGCGAAGCGCGGATCCTCCGCCCATTCGGGATGGCCCAGCACCTTCGCCGCCCGGGCGAAGAAACGGTCATTGCCGGCCGCGAGGCAGAGCGGGCGGTCCGCCGTCTCGAAGGTCTGATAGGGCACGATGACAGCGGCGCCCGTGCCGTGGCGCTTCGCGACGTCGCCGGTGGAAAGGTAGTTGTTGATCTGCCCCTCGACCCAGAAGGCCGCCGTCTCGAAGAGCGAGGAATCCACCAGGCAGCCTTTCCCCGTCTTCTCCCGCCAGCGCAGCGCGGCCAGCGCGCCGATGGTGACGAAGAGGCCCGTCGCCTTGTCGTTGATGGACGCCCCGCAGAAGGTCGGCGGGCCATCGGGCTGGCCGGTCACGCTCATCATGCCGCCATAGGCCTGGAGCAGCGGGTCGAAGCCGGGCTTGAGGCGCATCGGCCCCTCGAAGCCGAAGGCCCAGATCGAGCAGTAGATGAGGCGCGGGTGGCGCGCGAGCATGGCTTCGGGACCGATGCCGATCTCGTCCACCACGCCCGGGCGCAGGTTCTGGATGACGATGTCGGCCGTGTCGCAGATCCTGTGCAGCGCCTCGATGTCCTCGGGCTTCTTCAGGTCCAGCGTGATGGAGCGCTTGCTGCGGTTCTGCCCGTGGAAATACAGCGAGGTCACGCCGTCGGGCCCGTAGGGCGGGCCCCAGAGGCGGGCGTCGTCACCGCCGTCGGGCTTCTCGACCTTGATGACGTCGGCGCCCATGTCGGCCAGCACCGCCCCCGCCAGTGGGCCGGCGAGGGCCTGGCCCACCTCGATGACGGTGATGCCGTCCAGTGGCAGATCCATGGAGTCTCCTGGGGGTGGTTCGGACATGATCCGCTATTCGGCCCGCATTCCCGCGCGTCGCGCAACCTCCGCCCAGGCGCCCACGTCGGTGCGGATGCGCGCGGCGAACTCCTCTGGCCCCGCATAGAACGGCACCGAGGCCTGGGTCGCCAGCTGGGCCCGCGCCTCGGGCTTCGCCAGGAAGGTCGACAGCGCCTGCGAGGCGCGCAGGACGATCGGCGCGGGCGTGCCCGCCGGCGCCAGCACGCCGAACCACACGCCGGAATCGGCGACCTCGTGGCCGAGCTCCTTCAGCGTGGGCACGTCGGGCAGCTCCGGCGCGCGCTGCGGCCCGAAGACGACCAGCGGGCGGAGCTGGTTCTCGCGATACGGCCCGATGGCGCCCACCAGGGTCTGCAGCATCAGCGGCACGCGGCCGGCCATGACATCGAGCAGCGCGGGCGCCGTGCCGCGATAGGGCACATGCGTGATATCGATGCCGAGCGCCTGGCGCAGCGTCTCGCCGCCGAAATGCCCGTTGCCGCCATTGCCCGTGCTGGCATAGCCGAGCGTGCCCGGCCGGGCCTTGGCCGCCGCCACCATCTCGTCGAGGTTCCGCCAGGGTTGCGACGCGCCGCACCACAGCACGTTGGGCGAGGTCGCGACCATGCCGATCGGCGCGAAGCTGCCCACGGGATCGTAGGGCAGCCGGGCATAGACGCTGGCATTCATCACCAGCGAGTTGGAGGAGAAGAGCAGCGTCTGCCCATCCGGGGCCGCGCGTGCCACGGCCTCGGCGGCGAGGACGGAATTCGCGCCCGGCCGGTTCTCGAAGACCATCGTCTGGCCGAGCTCCCCCTGCAGCCCGGCGGCGGTGAAGCGGCCGACGAAATCCGTCGGGCCGCCGGGCGGGAAGCCCATGAGCACGCGCACCGGCCGGTCGGGCCAGGCGGTTTGGGCCAAGGCCGGCGTGGCCAGAAGCGCCGGGAGGGCCAGCGCGCTGCGCCGGCGGATCGGTGGTGGTGACGTCATTCCGGTCGTCTCCCCTGCCCTGGCGTCGCGCGCGCGGGTCCGTTCCGAGGATGTTGCCCGGGGGGAAAGCCTCGCGGCAAGGGCAGAGGGCCGGCCTCAATTCCGGCCTGCCCGAACGTTCTTCGCCAGAGAGCCCGAAAGCTGATACGATCGCCCATTCCCTCGCCCGGGACGCGCGCTTTCCGCGACAGGGCGCCCCGAGAAAACACCAGGCTGAAGTGCCAGGCATCCTGCCGGCCCGGCCGACGCCCATCCGCATGGACATCCGCCATCCCGATCCTCGCCATCCGCCACCTGACCACCTACCGCTACCGGCAGCCTGTCGCCTTCGGCGAGCACCGGATGATGCTGCGTCCCCGCGAGGGCCACGACCAGCGCATCATCGAGGCGCGGCTCGACATCCAGCCGGCGCCCGTGGAGATCCGCTGGCTGCACGACGTCTTCGGCAACAGCGTCGGCGTCGCCCGGTTCGAGGGCCGCGCGCGGGAGCTGCGCGTCAGCAGCACGGTGCGGCTGGACCACACGCCGACCAACGCCCTCGACTATCCGATGGAGCGGGACGCCGAGACCTATCCCTTCTCCTACGATGTCGACGACATGGCCGACCTCGCCCGCTCCATCAAGCGGCAATACCAGGATGCGGACCGCGAGGTGGACCGCTGGGCCCGGCAATTCGTGCGGCGCGACGGACCCACCCGCACGCGCGACCTGCTGACCGGCATGACCAACGCGATCCGCGAGCGCTTCACCTATATCGGCCGCCCGGAGCGAGGCGTGCAGACGCCGATGCAGACGCTCGCGAAGAACAGCGGCACCTGCCGCGACTTCGCCGTGCTGATGATCGAGGCGGTGCGCTCGCTCGGAATCGCGGCGCGTTTCGTCTCCGGCTACCTCTACGTGCCCGAGCGCGGCGGCAGGATCGGCGGCGGTTCCACCCATGCCTGGCTGCGCGTCTACCTGCCCGGCGCGGGCTGGGTCGAGCTCGACCCCACCAATGGCATCATCGGCAACCGCGACCTGATTCGCGTGGCCGTCGTGCGCGACCACCGCCACGCCCTTCCCCTGCACGGCACCTGGACCGGATTCCCCTCCGACAACCTGGGCATGGCCGTCGAAGTTAATGTCACGGCTGCCGACTGAACGCGCCGCCTGCCCCCTTGAAGGAACCCTCCGATGCGGATCACCGCCGGCTGCCAGATCACCTACGACTGCCCGCAACCAACGCCGATGCTGCTGATGGTCAGTCCGCATCCCTCGCGCGAGCCCGACCTCATCGGCCCTTCCGAGCTGTACTTCGACCCGCCCATTCCCTCGCGCGGCTACACCGACGGCTTCGGCAACCGCTGCACGCGCATCCTGGCTCCGGCCGGGCAGTTGACCATCTCGACCCGGTTCACGGTGGCGGATCCCGGCACGGCCGACGTCTACGCCCCCGCAGCCTGGCAGCGCCCGGTGGAGGAGCTGCCGGACGAGATACTGATCTACCTGTTCGGCAGCCGCTATTGCGACACCGACCGGCTTTCCGACACGGCCTGGTCGCTGTTCGGCTCCGGACCGGCGGGCTGGCGGCTGGTGCAGAATATCTGCGACTACGTGCACAACCGCATCCAGTTCGGCTACGAGCACGCCCGCGCGACACGCACCGCCTCCGAAGCCTTCGAGGAACGGCGCGGCGTCTGCCGCGACTACGCCCATCTGGCGGTCACGCTCTGCCGTTGCCTCAACATCCCCGCGCGCTACTGCACCGGCCATCTCGGCGACATCGGCATCCCGCCGCCCCATGACCCCATGGATTTCGCGGCCTGGTTCGAGGTGTATCTGGACGACCAGTGGCACACCTTCGACGCGCGCAACAACACGCCGCGCATCGGGCGCATCCTGATGGCGCGCGGCCGCGACGCGACCGACGTCGCGATCGCGACCACCTTCGGGCCGTGCACGCTGTCCGGCTTCAGCGTCTTCACCGACGAGCTGGCGGGCTGACGCCGTTGGAACCCGCGGCCGTGACGGCGGTGAACGAGGGTGGGCGCTCGCCGGTCGTCCTGATCTGCGAGCATGCATCTAACCACATTCCGGCCCGCTACGGCGCGCTGGGCCTGGCTCCGGCAGATCTGCTGCGGCACATCGCCTGGGATATCGGCGCCGCCGATCTCGCGCGGCGGCTGTCGGCGCTGCTGGATGCGCCGCTCTTCCTCTCGGGCTATTCCCGGCTGCTGATCGATTGCAACCGGCCGCCGGGCTCGGCGACCAGCATCCCGCCGGAGAGCGAGGATACGGTCATCCCCGGCAACCAGGCGCTGTCGCGGGACGAGATCGCGTCACGCGAGGCGGAGTACTTCGCGCCCTTCCAGGACCGCATCGCCCGCTTCCTCGACGCGCGCACCGAGGCGGGCCGCCCCAGCACGATCCTGGGCGTGCACAGCTTCACGCCGGTCTTCCTCGGCCGGACGCGGAGCTGGCATGCGGGCGTGCTATACCGGAACGCCACCGGTCTGGGCGCGCGGCTCCTCGCCGGCCTGCGCTCCGACCCCGCGCTCACCGTCGGCGACAACGAGCCCTATCGCATTGCCCTGGACGAGGACTATACCGTGCCCGTGCATGGCGATGCGCGCGGCCTCCCGGCCGCCCTGATCGAGGTCCGCCAGGACCTCCTCGGCACCGCCCCGGACATCGAGGACTGGGCCCGGCGCCTCGCCGCCGGCCTCTCTCGCCTGCCTGGCCTTTGCTGAGAGGGCGCTTCACCGCTTCGGTGATTCCACCTCAGCGGATCGCATTCTTGCCGTGACGTCCCGCGGCGCAGCCGGGACAGCCGAGCCTCAACCCCCTCGCTCCGGACGAGGCAGTCGAACAGGACAGATCATGTCGAAGAATCAGGCAAAGCCCGCGGCAGCGCCCAAGGCTCCCGAGCCCGTGGTGCTCGGCGAAGCGGAAGTGGCCGACATCGCGAAGCGGCACCGGCTTTCCATCGCGATCGTGACGGAGATCGTCCGCCGCGTCGGCACCGGCGAGCGTGCGGCGATCGAGCGCGAGATCAAGAAGGGCATGGCCCGGCGCTGAGCCGTCAGCTGACTCGCGCCGCGAGGCGCAGCACCACCACGAAGTGGCAGGCCGCCGCGGCGAGCACGAAGCCGTGCCAGATCGCATTCTGGTACGGCATCCGCTTCGACACATGCGCGATGACGCCCAGGCTGTAGAGCAGCCCGCCCGCGCCCAGGAAGGCGAGGTCCAGCGCCGGCAGCGCCGCCGTCAGCGGCACGATCGCGACGATTCCCACCCAGCCCAGCAGCAGGTAGGCCGCGACCGCCACGCGCTCGAACCGCCCCGGGCCGCAGAGCTTGAGGCCGGCACCCACGAGCGCCCCCGCCCAGACTAAACCCGCCACGCCCCACCCCCAGGCGCCGCCGAGGCCCAGCAGCGAGACGGGCGAATAGGTCCCCGCGATCATCACGAAGATGGCCGCATGGTCGAACCGGCGCAGGACGCGCTTGCGCCGCCCCTCGGCCGCCAGGTTGTAGGCCGCCGAGCAGCCCAGCATCGCCACCAGCCCCACCGCGTAGAGGCCGAGCGCGACCATCGGGACCCAGTCCACCGGCCAGGGCATCGCGGCCGCCAGCACCACGCAGGCGGCGATGGAGGCCGTGACGCCCAGGACGTGGATGCAGGCATCGGCCAGCCGCGCGCCCCGCGAGACGACGGGTGAGACGGCGGGTGAGGCGGCGGTCGGCATGGCGAGGGAGTTCGTCATGCCCGCACTTTCGGCCCAGCCGCCGCCCGCGATCAAGACCGCGCCAGGGCGAGAGGGCGATTCACCTCAGCGGATCTGCTCTAAACGCGCAGCAGGATCTCGTGGTCCAGCCCGCGGCAGTCCATCTCAAAGTCGATCTTCTGCACGGGCGGGCGGCAGGGATGCCAGGTCAGGCCGTTCCGTGCCGCGCCGCGCGCCGTGATCTCGTCCAGGAAGAAGGGATGCAGGTCGTAGACCGTATAGGCCTGCACGGCCGTCGTATCCGCCCAGCCGAAGCCGAAGGCGGTCAGCCGGCGCTCCATCTCGCCCAGCGTCTGGCGGGCCTTGGCGCGCAGCCCCTCCGGCGAGGTGTCGCCATAGGCGACGATGGTCTCCGCCGGCGGCCCGCTGCCACGCCGTTCCGCCCCGCCCGCGATCAGGAAGGTCGGACCGGTCGTCGTGTCCGGCACGGTGTAGGTGAAGGCGTAGAAGCCGGACTCGCCAGGCGGCGAGAGCTCGGGACAGACGTTGCTGCGCGCGACGGGATTGTCGTCGCCCTCCAGGATGCCCCATTCGCGCAGGACCTGGGCGTAGCCCATGTTGAACTCGCGGAACCCGTCCTCGGTGAAGGGCAGAGCGGAGCGCAGCTCGCAGGCCGCGAAGGCGGTGAGCGGGCGTCCGAGCGATTCCAGATGCGCCTTGATGCGTGCGAAGCCCGCCTTGATCGGCAGCAGCCGGCTGAACCGCGCCCGCTCGAGCCGGTAACCCGGCAGCGCCGCGACGCCCGACGAGTACTGGAAGACCGCCGGAATGTAGCGGTAGCCACCCGCCTCCATGGCCTTCGTGGTCGCTGCTGGGGAAGCCGACATCGTCGCATCGTCCTTCGGATGGA
>JAQGHZ010000302.1 GCA_028291485.1 Rubritepida sp.
GGGCGCCGTTGATGTACCAGGCCCCGCGCTCGTGCCCGATATAGGCGGTGCCGACGTAGGAATCGAATTCCGTGCGGGCGTCGAACACCTTGCCGGTGATCGAGCTCTGCCCGAAGCCGAAGGCGACACCCGCGCGGGTGTTCGGGCCGAGCGCGACGTCGTAGCCGATCATCACGCCGATGATCGAGGCGTTGTAGCCCACGAAGGCCTGCTGTTGGCCCTGGCTGGCCGAATACCCGAAGCCGTTGATCCAGACGCCGTGGCGCCGGTCATTGGCCCGGCAGCTCGCGGCCTCCTCGTCGCTGCGGCCGACGATGCTGCAGAGACTGGCCTCCACGCGGGGTCGCCAGAGGTCCTGGAACTGGCGGGTGCCATTGAAGGTCACCAGCGGCGCCGCGAGGCTCGCCGCGGAAGGCGCCAGCTGGGTGACGGCGTTGACCACCGCGGTGGGATCGGACAGCGCGTTGACGGACGCAAGGACCGTGATGGCGTCGGGCCGGCTCACGATGCCCGGCGCCAGCACCACAGGCACCACGGCCGCGGCGATCGGGGTGGTGGGAGGAAGGACCACCCCGGGCGGCGGCGCCACCGGCACGAGCAGCGGAACGCCGGTCGTGCGGATCGCGACCAGGCCGGCGACCGTCCCGGCCGGGGGAACCGCGACAAAGGTGTAGAGCGGATTGGTGGGGTTCTGGATCGTGACGTTCACGACGCTGCCGTCGGTGCCGCTCTGCACCGTCCCGGCCCGGGTCTGGACGATGTTGAATTGGGTGCCGACCGTGAGCAGGGTGGTCGGGGGCACGGTCACGTTGACCAGCAGCGACGGGCCCAGGTTGGTGGCGCCGACCGGCCGGATGTTGCCGAAGACCGAGGGGCTGGCCAGCGTGGTGTTGACCACGCCACCCGTCCCGATCGTCAGGGCGCCATCGACATTCAGGGTGTTGGTGCCCAGCGAGAAGGCATAGGCGTTCGCCGCGCCTGTGATCGTCGCGGTGGCGCCGGCGGTGTTGTTCCCGCCGGTGACGTTGATGGATCGAAGGCCGACCGCGCCGCCGACCGCGCCATCCAGGACGCTCGCGCCCGCCAGCGAGAGGGTACCCGTATTGGCTCCGGCCGTGGTCGTGAGCGCGCCGATCAACGTGGTGTTCGGTGCCAGGGTGATGAGGCCGTCAGCGGCGAAGTTGGTGGCAACGATGTTGGTGTTGCCGCTGTTGAAGTTCACCGAGCCGGTTCCGGTCACGTTCAGGGTGGTCGCGTAGACCGGGCCCATGAAGTTGACCGCCGTTCCGTTGTTGCCGGCGGAGATGCTGCGAAGGAACGGACCGCCGGGCTGGGTCACCCCGATGGCGCCGAACACGTTCGAGCTGCTGTTGAAGACGACGTTGCCCTGGCTGGAGGCGGCGGTGGAGATGGCGACCTGGCCGGCGAGGGGTGGGTTGTTGAGCGTGAAGACGTCGGTCTGTGGGCCTCCCAGGACGCCGACGCTCAGCGTGCCCGTGGTGCCCGAGGCCGACATGTCGACGCCTCCGAGGATACCCGTCGCGTCCAGCGGGGTGATGCCGGGGCCGACTGCCGACTGCCGCTGGGCGTGGGCAGAAAATGCCCAGCTCCCAAGGGCCGCGGCAACGGCGGGTAGAAGGATCATGTGCTTCATGGAGTGTACCTCGACGCAAATTGATGACCAGAGGCACGACAAGAGAGGTGGATGCACGCACGCGATCTCAACACCGCCGAGGCGCTGGAATTAACGTAAGCTTAAATGCAGCTTATGATTAAACGTTGCGTCAATCTAGGCCGGTTTCGAAAGTTTTTGATTCTACTCAGGAAATGGGGGTACCCATTCGGCTTCCATCTAGGCTCAGGACTCATTGTCCGAGCCAAAAGATGACGGTGGCGGCGATGCAAATGGCTGAGAAGCAAGTGTGGGCGCATCTGTCGTAGCGCATGGCGATGCGGCGCCAGTCCTTGAGGCGCCCGAAGGCATTTTCGATGCGGTGACGCGGGCGATAGAGGGTTTTGTCGTACTCGATGGTCACCTTGCGGTTCTTGCGTGGGGAATGCAGGGCGTGATGCCGCGGGCCACAAGGGCGGCCCGGAAGCCGTCGCTGTCGTAGCCTCGCGCTCGACGTGCTGCGGCCAGGAGTACGTGGCTGGCTGCACAGGCAAGGACGTAAATGCTGGCCCGGTGGTGAGCTGGGGGGCATGGGCGGGTCGAGCCTCAGTTCTCCCACGCGCTCAGGCCAGCGCGGCCGGAATTCCGCCGCTGCGAGGCGGTTCTGAAGACGGCGCTATGGAGCCGGCTCCGAATTGGCTCGCGCCTCACGGTCCGACTCCATGCTTTGCTTCGGCTGCATGGGCCCATGCGGTTTCGTCAATTCGAAGAATCTTGAACGCCCTTCGACTGAAAATATCTCCTCGGCCGTCGAGGCTTGATGAGCTCGACCAGGCGCCGGTTGCGCCGGCACCCGTACCCATGTTGCTCAAGGAGGATGTGGATATGAGAGTTGCAGATTTCGCCCCGCTCTTCCGCTCGACGGTGGGGTTCGATCGTCTCTTCGAGATGCTGGACGACAGCATTCATCCCGAATGGCCAGCCTACGATATCGAACGAGTCGACGAGAATGCATATCGCATCAGCATGGCCGTCGCGGGCTTCTCGCACGACGAGATCGAGGTGACGCAGAAAGGCGGCGTTCTTGTCGTCACAGGGAAGAAGGACGCGGAAAACACCCAGCAGAAGGCTGTGCTTCACCAGGGCCTCGCTTACCGAAGCTTCTGCCAGAGCTTCAACCTCGCCGATCACGTCAAGGTGAAAGGCGCGAACCTGATCAATGGCATGCTCACCATCGACCTGGTGCGCGAGGTCCCGGAGGCGCTCCAGCCGCGCCGGATTGCGATCGGGACGGAAAGTCCGGACGATCCGGCGCAGCTCCCTGCTGCCGCAGCGAACGAGCGAACCACGAACACTGCCTGATTGGGCGGTTGGCTATGCCTCCCGGCAGAGCCGGGAGGCTGCTATCAGGGAGGTAGAGAATGCCTATCGAACATCAAGCCGGGCTATCGGAAGATGTGCGTGCCGCCATGCCCGCCTGTCCGAGGCGGCGCTACGTCGATCCCCACCACGTCATGCAAGACACGGCGCTTACGCTCGCAGAGAGGCGCGAAATCCTCGCATCGTGGGTGTCAGACGCAAATGCCGTGCCGGATCGGCCCTGGTTGCGTCAACTCGAAAGCGGGTTCCAGGTGCCGGTTCGCGAGATCATAGAGGCCCTCAAGGCGCTCGACGCCGTGGCGCAGGTGTCGCGGGGCCGGGGTGTCGAATGGAACCGCCGGGAACCTCCATCAGATGACGATGACAACCCGCCCACAGCCCCAGCCGCCGCTAAACGGCGGGACCGGAGGCACAACTGCCCGAGGGATCCGCGAGCTTCCCCCCTCGAACGGCGTTTCCTGAAGATCGCGCAACAGACCAGGGGCGTGTCATGCAAGCCAGCTCCGAGGAAGAGTCCATCCGGATTACTGAGGCAAGGGCCTGGCGGATGATCGACCGAAGCCTGCGCCTTGTAAAAAGAGCAGACTGGCTCAGGTGGAATCCATGCTCGGCATAGCTGTCTCTTGCGAGTTGCTGCGTAACCTGAGCCGGACCGACACGGATGCCAACGAAGCTCGGGGTCACACGGGAGCTAAAGGCCGAGCTTCAGGGGCCCTCCGGCGCTTGCAGCAGCGAAGGCCAATGCTCTCGCTGGTGCAGACTGCCGCGGCGCCGGTTTGAGCTGACGGGCGAGACTTCGTCCTGTACCGTGTGAGCCCGAGCAGGACGGAGGCGGCGATGACGGCCTACCCACATGCCCTACCGCCCAAACGAGCAGTGATGGCCGCGGTGGCATGTCTTCTGACGGTGCTCTCGGCCTCTGGCCCGGCCTCCGGCCAGCTCGATCCGCGCAGAGGGCCTCCTGGCTGTGTCCCCGCCGCCGAGCGGCAGATGGAGAGGGGCTGCTATATCCTCGTCTCCGACCCACTGGGCGAACTCCCGGCAGGGCCGATGTACTGGCACATCGAGCTCTACCCAAGCCGAGCCATGGCCGAGGCGGCCCGGAGGCCGCGTGGAACGGTGGTCGAGGCGCTGGGCAAGGTGTGGCTGATGAGCGTTGCCGAGGCGGGATACCGCACGCCAGGCGGCGAGCACGTTGCGGAGCTTGGCCCGCTGCTGACGACCGCGGGCATGAGCTACACGGCCGCATACATGGAAGGCATCATGATGCCCGGCGCGGTGACGGGCGTGCATCACCATCCCGGTCCTGAGGCAATCTACACGCTCGCAGGTGAGGAGTGCATGGAAACGCCGGTGGGTAGGTTCGTGGGCCGACCCGGCGATCCGCCGATTGTTGTCCCGGCAGGTGTCCCACACCGGTTGAGCATTACCGGCACTGAGGAACGTCGCTCGCTCGCGCTCGTCCTGCACGACTCCTTCCAGCCCTGGGCCATCAGGACACACGAGCACGGCTGGATCCCGAAAGGGTTGTGCTGAGACAGTAGGAATACCTTGGCGGCGCTCCCCCATTAGGAGAATTAGGTGGACGTCCATTTGGCTCCGACCTCTAGGGTCGGCGCTGCCCGGTCAGGCCGTTTGATCATGGCGCGGCCCCTGGCGCATGCGACCGGCCTCACCGGCGGCGAAGGAATGGGCGCCCGCCAAGTCGTCAAGGACGCAGCGCCTCGCTCATGAAGCGCACCACTTCGGCGTTCAAGCGCGCATGGAAGGTGCTGCGGTCAAAGCCGGGCGCGCTTGTGCAGACGCTACGACCGGCGCCGCCCAACTCGAGAGGTCGGTTACTCCTTCGGATTGGCGCCGCTGAGGTTGGTATCGAGCCCGTTGTCTACGGCTCGGGCCGCCGTGGTGCCTGGTGGACTCGAGGCCGGCATGCCGCCAGGCGTAGAGTCGGCGGTGCCCACCGCGCCGCCGTGACGCGTATCGTCAATTTCAACGTCCTGACGTCGAACCGTCTCGTGCACGGTCTCGACCCGCTCGCCGACATCCTTGCGGATCACGAGCTCCTCTGTGACGCGCGCCTCCTTGGCGACGACGACCTCCTCGTTATGTTCGGTCGCTGTGATGGAACGATCTTGGAAGCCTTGATCGCCGTTCGCCAGGGGGCGGTTGACCGGGCGCCGCTCCACCTGGACGTGCTCCTGGCGCAACGCCACATCTTCGGAAACCGGTGTTTCGACGACATAGGATCGAACCCTCACCCGGCCGCTCTCGACGTCGCGCTTTCCTACTCGGAGCGTCTCTTCGACAACGGGTATCGTTTGCTCTTCACGGCCGTCGATCGACACGTCCGCGGGAGCGGCGGAGCCTGTCGTGGCAGCAAGTCCGGAACTCGGCCCGTAGCTGCCGTCCCAACCAGCTTGGCGCCACTCCTTCTCCCGGGCGTCGAGGTCCACAGCGCCGTATTCCTCGAACACGTCCATAACTCGCTCGCGCTGTTCCTCATTGACCTGCGCGGAGACGACGACGCCGCCGCGACGGACGCCTTCTGCGTAAGCGGGTCGGTCCTCCTCGGCCATGAAGAGGTCTTTAAGGGCAGCCCAGAAACCGCCCTCCTCTTTGGCCGTGGTGTAGGCGTCCGAGACGGCGTCGACTCCGGCCGCGTGTACCTGAACGCTGGATCGATTGATGCCGACCTGCTGAACTAGATGTTCGACGACGAGGTCAGCTTCCGCGCGGCTGTCGAACAAGCCTGTGACGTTATGGATCATGTTGGCGTCTTTCCGGTGACTGGGGTTGAAGGCACGTCGGACGGCGGCTCTGCCGCAGGCGGCAGCCGTTCCACTTTCACCTTCTGCGCTCGGCGCTGGACAGGCAGCTCGACGGCCTCCTGGCTCTCGACGATACGCAGCCGGATCTCTTCTTTGAGGACGAGGCGCTTCTGGACGACCAGCACCTCTTCCACGACAGGGACGATTAGAAACTCACCCTCCTGACGAATTTGAGGGGCTGCAGAGATCTCCATGTTGATGCTGACCCGCTCTATCTCGGCATGCCGCGTCAATAAGGTTTCGCGAACCAGCTGCTCGATGACTTCGGTCGTGACCGCGACTTGGACGCGACCGATTTCGTTCGTCCGCTTGGAGACCGTCACGCTCTCTTCGGCGATCCCGACGACAGTATCGTGGGAGACCACCGGTTCTCTCGAAGCGGCTCGGTCGTCAGTCACGCGCTGTGGGTACGGCTGACCAGGGCGCGGTCGTTAAAACGAAGCAGATCGCGTGTGCCGCGCCGCGCCCCCAAGATTGCGGCAAGCGCCCCGAGCAGCATCACCCCGAAGATTCCGAAACCGGCCATCGACGCGCCTGAAGCAGCTGCGTCGGCCGCACGCCGAGCCGTCTCTTCAGCTTGGCGCGCCGCCGCCGTGGCCCGCTGCTCGAGCTGGACTACGCGGGCCTGAGCGTCCTGTGCACTGATGCCATACTCGGCCGCAACCAGAGCGCTCAGTCGATCGCGATCCTGAGCAGACAGCTGACCGTCTGTGATGCGACGAGTGACGATCCCGCCGATCTCGGCCTTGCGCTGGTCCGAGGTCATGGCTGCGGGCTCACCACCGCCGCTCAGCGCGTTCTGCGCACGATCGACCAAACGCTGGATGGTGGCACCATCAGCCTGGGCCGCCGCCTGCTGACCGGCGGCTGACGCAGCGGTAGCAGTCCCGCTAGCCAGCCCGCCGACAACTGACGAAGCGCCGGAAGCCGCCGTCGATACGATGCCCGATACCAGGTTTCCGAGCAGGATGGCCGAAATGAGAAACGCTGTTCCCCAGACGGCGAGACCGTGCAGCGTGCCATCTGTGTTGTCGGCCGTGCCGGAGAGACGGGCCGCGACGTAGCCGCCACTCGCCAAGCCAATCAGATTAGCCAGCCCCAGCCAGACTGCGGCGCCAATTCCGAAGGTCGACGCGGAGGGCGTCGCGCGAGCAGTGGCGTCGACCGTCGTCGCGCCGATCGCAGTGCCGAGCGCGTTGAGCATCAGGCCAATGGCGAGAGCAACCACTGCACCCGCGAGCACTGCTCCCCACGACATCTGCGGCGGCATGGCTGGGACGCCTTCAGGTACGCGTGTTCCGTAGGCGGGCGCCCCCGGTAGGGGATCGAACGCGGTGTCTACCATTGGACTTTTCCTTCAGGCCGGACAGAGAGGCAGCATCCGGCACGCGAATTGCGAAGCACCGAACAAACTCCGTCGGAAGGCTAAAGTTTTTGAACATCGGCGTACCGTCTGACGATTTTACAAATCAGATCAGGCCTTCCATTGTGGCAAACAACACAGGTAAGCTTACTTTTGTTATATGCCCACGATGGCAGGCCGCTTTAGTCAGTAATAGCCCCAAATTGGCGCCATAACGATTTCGGATGCGGCACGCCGGATCCGCATGCTTGCATCCTGGGTGTGACGAGCCCGCCCGACGCCCTGCCCGATGACCTCGATGCGTTGCGCGCAGCCTTGCTGGCGGAGCGTGCAGCCCGCGCGGCGGAGCAGGTGACGCGGCACGAGGCGGAAGCTCGCGCCTCGGGCGCTGAGGCGATGGTGGCGCATCTCAAGCTGCTGATCGCCAAGCTGCGGCGAGAACGGTTCGGCGCGTCGGGCCGAGCGTGGCAGCAAACTCGATCAATTGGAGTTGCAGCTCGAGGAGTTGGAGGCCGCCGCCCGCGAGGACGCCATCGCGGCAGAGGCTCTGGCCACTGGCGTCCCCGGCATCACATCAAGGTCATGCGGCGAAGCGCGGCCAATCTGGACCGCAGAGCGGTGCCGATCGATGAGAGGAGTTTGTGCGGGGAAAGACTGGAGCGGGCGAAGGGATTCGAACCCTCGACCCCGACCTTGGCAAGGTCGTGCTCTACCCCTGAGCTACGCCCGCCCG
>JAQGHZ010000305.1 GCA_028291485.1 Rubritepida sp.
CAGAGCACGGCCGGCGTGCATGCCAACAGCTACGAGGACATGTGGCAGGTCGGCATCGAGATCGCGTCCCGCGTCGGCGGCGACCCCGGCGCGCTCGGCCTGATGGGCCCGATGACCCCGCCGCAGCCGGTGCGCCCGGAGCGTCTCGCCGTGCTGGAGACCGAGGGCTGGGCGCTGCTGCGCGACAGCGAGCGCGACGCCTTCGAGGCGATGCTGGAGCGCATCCGCAAGCTCGGCGTGCCGGTCCTGCGGCGGGCGGATCATCCGTGGATCGAGGCGCTGGAGCGCATCACCGCCCAGGGCAAGGCGGTGACCAACGCCGTGGTGGGCTTCGAGAACCGCTGGGCCCTGCTGAACCTGGAGCAGAACCATCCGGGCGGAATGAGCGTGCGGGCGCTGGCGCGGCTGCGGATCTCCGAGGCGCTGTCGGTCGAGGATTACCGCGCGGCGCTGGCGCTGCGCGAGGAGATGCGATCGGCCATGGCGCGCGTGGCGCCGCTGGTGGATGCGCTGATCGCGCCCGCCGCGCCCGGCATCGCGCCGGTCTGGGATCCCACGGCGGCGGATGCGGCGAAGAACCCGCGCCCCACGGGCGATGTCGCCTGCAACGCCGGAAGCTCGGCCCTGGGCGTGCCCTGCGTGACGCTGCCGGTCCTCGCCGTGGACGGCATGCCCTTCGGCGTGCAGGTCATCGGCCAGATGCACCAGGACGCCCGCGTGACGGCGATGGCGCGCTGGCTATTCTCGAGCCTGTAGCGGCCGCGCCGGCGTGAAGCGCGTCCAGCCGGGCACCGTGGCGGCGAGGTTCACGTCCCGCCACTTGGGATGCCGTGGCGGGCGCAGGAAGGTGTCGAAATTCGCGGTCAGCGCATCGACGAAGCGCGACACCTTGTTGTGCCTCTCGGTGTTCGGCGGCCAGCCATAGGCCGCGAGCACCGCGCCCACCGCCACGGTGTCGAGGCCATCCTCCGGCACCAGTGCGGGATAATCCGCGGCGGCGAAGCGCGCCGGCAGGTAGGTCGCCAGCAGGGCGGGGTCGGGCGGCACCGCCAGCAGGTGCAGGCCCTCGTCGGCGCGGATGCCGGTGAAGAGCCGCGCGGGCTTGCCCGCGACATAGATCAGCGCCGCGATCTCGCCCCGCCGGAGGCGTTCCAGCGCCACGTCCTGCGGCTCGTTCCGCTCCTGCACGGCGACGCCCAGCGCGCCCAGCAGCAGCGAGGCCGTCATGGCCGTGCCGCTGCCGCGCAGGTCCACGTTGACCGCCTTGCCCGCGAGGTCGCGCGGGGTGGCGATGCCCGGGCCGGCGAGGATATGGACCTCCTCGTCGTAGAGCTTGCTGACGTATTGCACGAGCCGGTCCACCATCGGGAAGAGCTGCTCCCGCCGCGCATAGGCCAGCACGTCCGATTGCACGATGCCGAGGTCCACGCCGCGCAGCATCATGATGTCGGCGATGTTCTGCACCGATCCGCGCCCGATCATGGCGATGACGCGGAGCTGGTCGGCATTGTCCAGCACGGCGGCGAGGTCGGCTGCGATGCGGATATAGGTGCCGTCGACGCCGCCCGCGATCAGCCCCACCGTCCCGGCATTGGCCCGCGCCGCCAGCGCGTTGAGCCGCGCGACCGGGTTGGGCGTGAAGCTCTGCGCCGCCGCCTCCCCCGCGGCGCCGGCCGCCGTCATTCCGAGCAGCAGCGTGCGCCGCAGGGACCGCAGGCCTTGGCGGAGGTGGGAGGGGTCGTCATCGGTGCTCATGGGATGCTCCTGCATCAGCGGGCTTCCTCCGCCCTCTGGTACCATTGGCGTGCCTGCTCGGGATCGGGCCGGATGCCCCGGACGCCAAGACGGTTCAGCACCTCCGGGTCGAAGCTGCGGCCCATCGCCCGGGCCGCGGCGGCGCTGCCCGCGGAGGCCGCGCGCCCGTAGAACAGCCGGGCGCCCGAGATATCGCCCCGGGCGAGCATCTCGTCGCCGCGTGCGATGAGCATCTCGACCATGGCCTGGGGCAGCGTGGCCTGAGGCCGCGTGGCCTGAGGCAGCGGAGCCTGGGGCAGCGTGGCTTGGGGCAACGGGGCCTGGGGCGGCGGGGCCTGAGGCGGCGGGGCTTGGGGCAGCGTGGCCCGAGGCAGCGGGGCCTGAGGCAGCGGGGCCTGGGGCAGCGGGGCCTGGGGCAGCGGGGCCTGAGGCGGCGGGGCCTGAGGCGGCGGGGCCTGAGGCGGCGTGGCCTGAGGTGGCTTGGCCTGAGGTGGCTTGGCCTGAGGCAGCGGGGCATAAGGCCGCGGGGTCTGAGGCAGCGGGGCCTGAGGCAGCGGGGCCTGAGGCGGCGGGGCCTGAGGCGGCGTGGCCTGAGGCGGCGTGGCCTGGGGCGGCGTGGCCTGAGGCAGCGGGACCTGAGACAGCGGGGCCTGAGACAGCGGGGCCTGAGGTGGCTTGGCCTGAGGCGGCGGGGCCTGGGGCAGCTGGGCTTGGGGCAGCGGGGCCTGTGCCGGCGGCGCGACAGCCCTGACGGCGGGCTCCGGCGGGGGCGTTGGCGCCCGATCGGCCTCGATCGGCAGGGCCGGAGACATCTCAGGGTTGGAGACAGGCGGCGGATCGGGTGGCGGAACGGGCGGCTCCGCGGGTTCGATGCGGGCCGTTGCCGCCTCGGGCGCGATCTCCGGCTCCGGGGGTCTCTGCGGAGAATCGGGCATCCTGGCGGGCTCGGAGGCCACCGGTGGCGGAGCTTCGGTAATCCGGATCGCCGCCGGGCTTTCCTCGGGAGCGGGCTGGGCGGCGGCGAGCTGGGCCGGAAGGAGGAGGACCTCCTCGGCAGGGGGCAGGCCTGGCCGCTGAGCCTGCTGCGGCACCTCAGCGGCAGGCAGATTATCCGGTACTGCGGCCGGGGGGGCGCCCCGCGGTTCCGGCGGAGGCGGCAAGGACGCGGCCAACACACCGAAGAGGTCCGGACGAGGCGCTTCCTCCGCCGGCAACGGGCCCATGTTATCCGGAAGCGGCGCTTCGGTTCGTGCCTCGGCCAACAGGACACTGGAGGCGGGAAGCCGTTCTTCGGCCGCGGCCCGCTCCATCGTCGGAATGTGAGCGTCGCCCGCGGTGATGACGGCCGCCCCCGCGGATCGCCCGCCATTGTCCGGCACGCCAGGTTCCTGCGGCTCCGTGGATCCGGCACCTCGAAGGGAAATCCAGCCTGCCTTCCATGCCTCCGGCAGGGCGAAATGGTGCGAGAGGCCGATGCCGGCGGCAATTGTCACGACAAGAAGGAACCACAGGCGATGCCTGCCGCGGCGGGATGCCGTGGGCTGGGGCGTCACATCGCAGATGGCCTGTGGCTCCTCCGGCGGCCGCTCGGCCCAGGGTGCCAATGCCGGCGGCAATACCGGTGCCAATACTGGCGCCAATGCCGGCGCCGGCGCCGGCTCCTCGACCGGGGCGGGGGCCAGGGCCTCGAGCGAAGCCGCAGCATGGTCGGCGCGCTCTGGTTCGGCGGGCGGAGGCGCCTCCGCGTCTCCATCAGGTGACGGCGCGTCGCTCAACTCTTCCGGCGCCGGCGGGCTGGATACCGGTTCCACGCCGATCGAGGACTCCTTAGCAGGCACTGCCGCTGTGGCCTGGGGCATGTGCGCCGGCACCACCGCCTCCAGCACCAGTGCCCGCTGCACGAGCCCGATCCATTCCCTCCCCGCGATCTCCATCGGCGGCTGGGAGCGGAAGGCCGGATCGAGAATCAGCGACAGCCGCCACAGGTCGTCGATGCCAAGGACACGATGGATGACCGGCAGGTGCCCTGGAAAGGTGCTGGAAAAGCCGACCGCGTCGAGCCTGTCCCGCAGTCGCCGCACCGGCTCCGGGTGCCCGTGCATCAGGTCGACGAGCGCGACGCCGAAGCCCGGATGCGCCAGCGCGAAATCGATCTCCACCGGCGGCAGCGCTGCGGTGTCGCGCCCCCTGAGCTGCAACACCTCCCATCCCAGTTCGGCGAAGCCTTCCGCCACCGTTTGATGTTCGCCGCTGCCGGCGGAATGGCCGGGTGCAATGCCCAAAATCTTCCCCATAGCTGCCCGAGGGCCCGGCGCTCGAGAAAAGGAATGTCGACCGTCACGCTAAGGTAAATTATTTACGCTTGATTTTAAATACCAATCCGAAGCCCTGTCGATATTATTGAATTCGGAATGGGCCGGGTCAACAAAATGCGGCCATATGTCAAATATACCGACAGCTAGCTCCGTTCAGGCGAGCACGGCCCGCGTCGCATTCGCCGCGAAGGGCGGTAGCGGCGAGCAGTTCGGCGGGGCGAGCCCGTCCAGGCTGATCCGCAGCAGCCTGAGGTCCGCCGCCTCGTCCACGTCGTGCCAGAACTGCAGCTCGCGGAAGTTCAGCCCCTCCGCCTTCGCCTTGGCCCGCGTGGCGGAAAGCAGCTCCGGACTGTTCCACGGCATGTCGCGTAGCAGCGCGGGTAGCGGGCGGGCGAAGCCGATGGCGCAATAGCCGCCATCCAGGGTCGGGATGCAGCCCGCATCCCCACCGGATCGCAACGCATCCAGCAGCAGTTCGAGCAGGGCCGGCGGCAGGGTCGGCGCGTCCGTGCTGAGCAATACCGCCTGGTTGGCGCCGCGCGAGAAGACATGCGTCATCGCGCGCTCCCGGCGTGAGCCGGGGTCGCCAGGGGCCTGGGGATGCAGGTCCACGTCGGGCAGCAACTCGGCCATCTCGTCGCCGGTATCGACGGGCGAGTGGAAGACGGTGAAGCGTCCCGTCTCGCGCCGCGCGACCTCCTGCCCGAGCGCGACGCTGTCCGTCAGGAAGGCCTGCGCCAGCGCGAAGGCCCGATCCGCGCCGATGACCGGCTCCAGCCGGACCCGCGTGAGGCGTGGCGGCCGGCAGATCAGGCCGATCGCGGCCCCGCTCATCAGAAGGGGGTCCTCCTGTGCCAATCTGTCTCGCGCTGGAAGACGTCGGCGACCCGGAGGAGGCGTGCCTCGGCGAAGGGCCGGGCGGCGAGTTGCAGCCCCACCGGCAGGCCGCGGTCGTCGAAGCCCGCGGCGATGCTGATCGTCGGCAGGCCCAGGTAGTTGAAGGGCCGCGTGTTGCGCGAGAGGTCCATGAAGCGGTCCCAGTTGTCGGGATCGGCGTCGATGTCGGTCTCGGCGCGTGTCGGCACGCGGTTGCGCAGCGTGGGCGTGGCGACGACGTCGAAGCGGCCGAGCGCCTCGTCGCAGAAGCGGCGCAGCAGCGGGCCGCGGCGCGAAAGCGCTTCCAGATAGGCCGTCGCCGGAATGGCGTTGCCGCCATAGATGCGGGCCGAGAGGTGGACGGCATAGTCGCCGGGGCATTCGCGCATCCATTGCTGGTGGATGGTGGCGCCCTCGACGCGCGAGACCATGGCCGTGTAGGTGTTCACGGCGAAGAGGCTGTCCGGCCGGACGGTCTCGATCGTGGCGCCGAGGCCCTTCAGCACGGCCATCGCCGCCTCGAAGCCCTTCAGCACCGACGCGTCGATGTCGTCGAAGAACCAGGGCTCGCAGACGGCCACGCGCAGCCCGCGGATGTCGCCGGTCAGCGCGGCCTCGTAGTCGGCGACGGGCTCCTTCGAGCTCGTCGGATCGCCCGGGCAGACGCCGGCCACCACGCCGAGGAACCGCGCGGCATCGCGCGCCGTGCGGCACAGCGGCCCCACATTGTCCGCCGAGAAGGAGAGCGGCATCACGCCCGTCCGCGGCACGCGCGTCTGGGTCGGCTTGATGCCGGTCACGCCGCACATCGTCGCCGGAAGCCGGATCGAGCCGCCCGTGTCCGAGCCCAGCGCCGCCGTCACGATGCGCGCGCCCACGATAGCGCCCGAGCCCGAGGACGAGCCGCCCGTGCAATGCGCCGCGTTCCACGGGTTCATCGCGTCGCCGAAATGAGCGTTGTGGCCGGTCGGGTTCTGCGCGAACTCGGCCATGTTCAGCGTGCCGCCATCGATGGCGCCGGCCGCGTCGAGCCGCTTCAGCACCGTCGCCGTCACCTGCGGCACGAAGTTCTTGCGGATCTTGCTACCGCAGGTGCTGACCTTGCCGGCGCGGTAGTACATGTCCTTGTGCATCATCGGAACGCCGGCGAGCGGGCCGAGCTTCGCGCCGGACTTGCGCGTCTGGTCCATCGCGGCGGCCGCGGCGCGCGCCTCCTCGCGGTCCAGCCGGATCACCGCGTTCACCTTCGCGCCGTGCTGCTCCAGCCGGTGGAAGGTCGCGTCGAGCAGCGACGCCGCCGTCACGTCGCCGCGCGCGAAGGCGTCGGCGGCCTCGGTCATGGAGAGCTCGGCGAGCGCGTCGGGGCTCATGCCTCCTTCTCCTTGCAGGCGGTCAGCGCAGCCTCGAAGCTCGCGGGCTCGTCCTCGAAGACCAGCTCGCCCCGCAGCTTCTCCAGCGCCGCGATCAGCCCTTCCAAATCCTTCAACCCATGGCGGGCCGCGGCATTGGGCACGGCGATGGCCTGCCAGCGCTGGATCGAATCCATGAGGGGAAGGGCGAGCTTGCTGTCGGTCATTCGGGAGCTCCTGCTTCGATGCGAGTGTGGCGCGGGATTCATCGGCTTGCCAGCCCCGATGGGCGGCCTCAGGCTACCGATAAGAACCGGAGGAATTTCGTTGAGAATCGTGGACATCCGCGCCTTTCCGATCAGCTTTCCGCTGCCGCCGGGCGGCCCCAGGATCGGCGTCGGCCAGGCCGTGAAGCGCGACGCGGTGATGGTGAAGGTCACGACCGAGGACGGAATCGTCGGCTGGGGCGAATCCCATCACGGCCGCGCGCACACCGCCGTCGCCAAGCTCGTCGAGACCTCGTTGCGCAGCCTCATCCTGGGCATGAGCGCGGCCGACGTCGTCGGCGTCTGGGCGAAGATCTACAAGGGCCAGCTCGCCTCGCACGGCATGGGGGCGGGCACCTCGCTCGCGATGAGCGGCATCGACATGGCGCTCTGGGATATCCGCGCGAAGGCCGTGGGCTGGCCGCTCTACCGCCTGCTCGGCGGCGTCTCGAGGCCCATCCCCGCCTATGCCGGCGGCGTGTCGCTCGGCTATCAGCCGCCGGCCGAGCTGATCGACGAGGCCGCGCCGCACATGGCCGCGGGCTACAAGGCGCTGAAGCTGCGCGTGGGCGACAACCCGCGCGACGACATCGCCCGGATGGAGGCCGTGCGAAAGCATTTCGGCGACGAGGTCGAGATCCTGACCGACGCCAATATCGGCTACACCATCGAGGATGTCCGCCGCGTGATGCCGGCCATGGATGCGCTACGCATCGGCTGGCTGGAGGAGCCCTTCCCCGCCCACGACCATGAATCCTACCGCCAGGCCGCGGGCTACGGCCGCACTCCGCTCGCGGCGGGGGAGAACCACTTCACCCGCTACGAGTTCAGCCGCGTGCTGCAGGACGGCATCATCCGCATCTGGCAGGGCGACCTCTCCAAGAGCGGCGGCATCACCGAATGCCTGCGCATCGCCGCGATGGGCTCGGCCTTCAAGATTCCCTTCCACCCGCATTCCTCGATGACCGGGCTGAACCAGGCAGCCTCCATCCACCTGCTCTGCGCCATCGACAATGGCGGCTACTTCGAGGCCGACATCAGCCGGGCCAACAAGTTCCGCGACGCGCTCGGCAGCACGCCCTGGACCATCGGCGCGGACGGCTGCGTCCTGCCCAACGAGGCACCCGGCATCGGCGTCGAGATCGACGAGGACTTCATCAAGGCCCACCCGCCGATCGAGGGTCCCGGCTACGTCTGAACCAACAAAAAAGGATCACGGGAGATGACACCACGCCTGCTTGGGGCGGCCTTCGCCGCCCTCCTCGCCTTCGCTCCTCAATCCGGCCGCGCGCAGGACGTCCGCTTCCTCTGCGGCTTCGCCGCCGGCGGCACCTGCGACATCCTGACGCGCCTCCTGGCCGACAAGCTGGGGCCCGTCTTCAACCAGCGCGTCGTCGTCGAGAACCGCACCGGCGCCGGCGGCCTCATCGCCGCGGAGTTCGTCGCCCGCTCGGCGCCCGACGGCAACACGGTCCTGCTGACGACCATGGCGAACCTGACCGTGATGCCCGTGATGCCCGGCACCCGCATGCCCATCGACGTGGACCGCGAGCTCACGCCCATCGGCATGGTCGCGAACGTGTACAACATCCTCGTCACCGGACCTCAGGCACGCTTCCGCGACATCCCCTCGCTCATCGCCCTCGCCCGCGCCGAGCCCGGACGACTCAGCTACGCCTCGACCGGCAACGGCTCCTCGCAGCACCTCGCCGCCGCACTCTTCGAACGGATGGCCGGCGTGAACCTGCTGCACGTGCCCTTCCGCGGCGGCGCGCCCGCCATCGTCGAGATGACCGCCGGCCGCGTCGATATGATGTTCGGCAACATGCCCGAATTCCTGGGCCAGATCCGCGACGGCGGCCTGCGCGCCGTGGCCTATGGCGCCCCCCGCCCTTCCCCACTGCTGCCCCTTCCCCTCGTCAGCGAGACCATCCCGGGCTTCGAGATGTCGTCCTGGTTCGGCGTGGTCGGCCCCGCCAACATGGCGGCGCCCGTCCTCGACCGCTGGACCAACGCCCTGAGGCAGGTCGCCGCCGATCCGGATTTTCGGCAGAAGATGAACGACAACGCCATGGAGATCACGCTGAGCGGGCCGGATGAATTCCGGACGACGATCCAGCGCGATCGTGCGAGGTGGGCCGACGTCATCCAGAGGTCCAATATCAGGGCGGAATGAAAGGGCGGGGCTCCGCCCCACACCCCGCTGGGGATCGTGTCGATCCCCAGACCCCTGACGTCACTTAAGGGTGGCCAACTCCGCGACGGTGATCGGCTTTACCGGGAAGCGCGTGCGCAGCGGCATCAGGTCCCCGGCCGCGATGCCGCGCGAGGACGCCACCAGCGCATGCACCACGGGGCCGCACACGCGGCCCTGACACGGTCCCATCCCCGCGCGAAGAAACGCCTTCAGCTGGTTCGGCCCCTGCGCGCCCAGCGAGACCGCGGCACGCACCCGCCCCGCCGTGACCTCCTCGCAGCGGCACACCACCGTCCCATCCGCCACGCGATCCATGCCCAACGGCGGAAACAGCGCATCGAGAAACGCGCGCGGCGCCATCTCCGACCGCCGACGCAGCATCGGCCGCCCCGCCGCCGCATCGCGCTGCTCCGCCGTCAGCCGCCCCAGCGCCCGTGCCGCCTCGATCGCCGCGATCCGACCAGACAGCGCCGCCGCTCGCGCCCCGCCGATCCCGCCGCCATCGCCCGCCACCATCACCCCCGGCAGCGAGGCATTCCCCCACTCGTCCAGCACCGGCCGGAAGCTCGCCTGCGCCGCATCCCACACATGCGCGCAACCCTGCAGCGCCCGTGTCACCTGCGTGTTCGGCACCACGCCGTCATGCAGCAGCAGGAGATCCGCCGCTTCCTCGCGCCCGTCGAAGCGCAGTCCCCGAAGCTTCCCGTCGCCCAGCGCTTCGACGTCACGCGCGCGGATCACGGGAACGTCGGCGCGCACCCGCCGCATCCAGCTCAGCCCCTGCAGCAACGGCCCCGGCTTCATCAGCGCCATCGGCAGATGTCGGATCGCCTGCCGCCAGGCCCCGGCCGGCGACATGTCGATGATCCCCGCGAGCGTCCCGCCCTTCGCCAGAAGCTGCGCCGCATAAAGCCAGAGCAGCGGCCCCTGCCCCGCCATCCAGGTCCGCCCCTCCGGCACCAGCCCGGCCGTCTTCAGCAGGATCTGCGCGGCGCCCACGCCCATCACGCCCGGCAGCGTCCATCCCGGAATAGGCAGTGCCCGTTCGACGGCGCCAGGGCACAGGATCACCCGCCCGGCCCGCGCCTGGTGCGCCGTGCCGCCCTCGGACCAGCTGACCGTCAGGTCGTCCTCGATGGCCCAGAACGTGGCGCCGCCGCGCATCTCCGCGCCGCTGGCCCGCGCGGCCTCGATCAGCGCCAGCCCCTCGCGCGCCTGCGCGGCCCCCGGGGCATCGGCCGACGGGCGATAGAACTCGCCCACACCGCGATGCACCTGCCCGCCCGGCGCCGCATTCTCGTCCAGCAGCAACACGTCGAGGCCTTGGCTCCGCGCCTCCGTGGCCGCGGCCAGCCCGGCCGGCCCCGCGCCCAGGACGAGGAGCGCGACTTCCCTCACCGCGGCGCCCGCGCGCCGGCCTGGATGCGCGCCGAAAGACCCGGCGTCACCGGCACGAGGCAGGCCTGCCGGTTCGGCTCGCCCTCCACCTCCACCAGGCAGTCGAAGCAGGCGCCCATCAGGCAGAGCGGCCCGCGCGGGCTGCCGCTCACCGCCGTGTCGCGGAAATGCAGGATTCCGGCCGCCAGCAGCGCCGCCGCGAGGGATTCCCCCTCGCGCGCGGCGATCTCCACGCCGTTCCAGCTGATGGCGCAGTCCGTCGGTGCTGTCCGGCGGAACATGTGGCTACCAGCGCCGCGAGGGACCGCAATCCAGGTGCACGAAGCCGTCGCGCCGGTAGAGGCCCACGCCGCCCGTCTGCATGTCGGCGGCCAGGCGTGCGATGCCGAGCGAGTTGCGCCCCGGCAACCGGCAATCGCAGGCCATGCCCGACATGTGCAGTGAGGCACGGCTCACCCGGCGCGATTCCCGCGCCCGCACCGCGTTGGTCTCGGGCGCGCGGTAGCCGCTGATCACTTCCCAGGATTCGGTGGTCTCCAGATGCGAGCGCACCGTGTTCAGCACGTCGAAGAGGCGTGGATCCATGGGCGTCGCTTCGGTCATGCGGGGATCGCGCAGCACCCAGTCGAGCTTCTGCAGCGCCTCGCGGTCGTAGCGGCCGTCGCGCCAGTACACACCGTCGAAGGACTCGCCGGTCTGCGCCCGATGGATCGCGATGTCGCGCGCCGCGCCATTGCCGAGCCGTTGCGCGATCGCCGCCGGCGCCATCGCGGCGAAACCCAGGCCGACGATCGCACCCAGCGCGCCCCGCCGCCCCGTGCAGGCCGGCGAGGAATCGAGGCCGTCGCAGGCCGGGCAGGAATGCTGGAACAGGCGCATGGTCAGAGTGCCGCCGCTGCCATGGGAACCCCCGGCACCCGCTGCCGGCTGTCCATCGCCCGGACATAGGCCGCATCGAGCCCGTAGATGTCCTGGCGGATGCGCGTCTCGGCGCCTTCCACCGTGACGGTGCTGTAGTGCAGCCGCACCGGCAGCTGCCGCCGGATCGGGTTCACCGAGGTGGCGCGTCCCGCGAGGACGCGGTCGGCGCGGGCCCGGTCCCAACCGGGCGTGCCGTCGAGCACGAGCATAAGGAAATCCATGGGCCTCTCCAGCCGGATGCAGCCCGAGGAGCGGGCGCGATCCGCGAGCCGGAAATACTGCCGATCGGGCGTGTCGTGCATGTAGATGTCGTCACCGTTCGGCATGATGAACTTCAGCCGGCCCAGTGCGCTCGCATCGCCCGCATCCTGGCGGATGATGTAGGGGAAGCGGTCCGGGTTCACCGCGCGCCAATCGACCGTCGTCGGATCGACCTCGGTCACCTCGCCGTCGATACGCTGGAAGATGCGGAAGCCCTTCGCGGCGACGGCCGAGGGATCGCGCCGCAGCCGCGGCAGCAGGTCCTCCTTGGCATTGCGCGCCGGCACGCCCCAGGGCGGGTTGAACTGAACGGCGGTGAGCCGTGCCTGGATCATCGGCGTCTGCCGCACGACGCCGCCGACCACGACCGCCATGTCCATGATGACACGGCCTTCATCGTAGACCTTCAGCCGGTAGTCGGGAATGTTGACCTCGACCCGACGGTCGCGCGGGCGGGCGGGCGCGCCGCGGCGCATGTCCATCGCCACGCGGAGCTGATTCACCAGCGACTGCGGCGAGCGGTTCAGCGCCGTCATGGTCGAGAGTCCGATGCGGGCTTCCTCCTCCGGGCCCACGGCCGCCTGGAGGAGGCGCACGGCCG
>JAQGHZ010000046.1 GCA_028291485.1 Rubritepida sp.
CCCGGAACCGCGCAGTTCTCCGCTCTTTCGTGGGCGCCAGGACCCCTCCGGCGGCTCCGGGATCCATCCTTGCGCTCAAAGCCGCCACGTTGCAGCCGTGCCGGGCGGCATCGCCGCAGGCGCGAATGGAAGGAGAAGTTTACAACTTAAACGCGACGCGATCCTGGTTAACATGGCGTCACGGCCCCCGACCGACTTCGATTCATCCCCTCGACCGGCCGAACATCCCAAGACGGAGCAATAAAATGACCTTCCTTTCCTCCCCGGAAACCCATGCCGCCCCCGGCTCCTTTGGCGGAGGCTCTCTGGGCCACCCCGCCGCGGTGCTGGCTGCCGCCCGCTTCGCCACGCTGGAGACGCGGCTGGAGCCAGACACGGCCAGCTTCTGGGCGCATATGCGCCCTGGCCCGAAGCCCTGCTTTACGCTGGACCTGCTGCAGGACATCCTCGCCCAGCAGGCCCTGTTGCGCGACGCGCTCTCGGCCGACCGCCGCGCCGAGTTCGGTCCCACGCTGCGCTACTACGTCATGGGCAGCCGGCTGCCCGGCATCTTCAACCTCGGCGGCGACCTCTCCCTCTTCGCGGAGAAGATCCGCAACCGCGACCTGCCGGCGCTGCGCCGCTACGGTCATCTCTGCGTCGAGGCGATCCACGGCAATGCCGAGGCTTTCCAGGCGCCGGTGGTCACCATCGCGCTGGTGCAGGGCGACGCCCTCGGCGGCGGCTTCGAATGCGCGCTGGCCTTCGACATCATCGTGGCCGAGCGGCAGGTGAAGTTCGGCCTGCCGGAGATCCTGTTCAATCTCTTCCCCGGCATGGGCGCCTACAGCTTCCTGTCCCGCCGGATCGGCCAGGTCGAGGCCGAGAAGATGATCATGTCCGGCCGCCTCTACTCCGCCGAGGAACTGCACGCGATGGGCATCGTCAACGTGCTCGCCGAGCCGGGCGAGGGCGAGGCCGCGGTGCGCGACTACATCGACAACGGCGCGCGCAAGCACAACGCCCAACAGGCGCTGCTGCGCGTGCGGCGGCGCGTGGACCCGGTGACGCTGCCCGAACTGAAGGACGTGGTGGACATCTGGGCCGAGACGGCGCTCGGCATCTCGGACATGGACCTGCGCAAGATGCTGCGCCTCACCCAGGCACAGGAGAAGCGCGTGGCCGCGGAACTGGGGGCAAGGCAGCCAGTGGTCATGGCGGCGGAGTAACGTGCCGGGGGAAGGGCAACCATTCGGGAGGAATCCGGCCGCACCTGCGGCCGGCATCGCCCACCCCACCGACCGGCGATGCGCACCCCTGGCTCGGCGAAGCCAGGGCGGCGGAGCCGCCGCGTCGCGCGAAGCGCGCCTTGACGGCATAAAACACCTTCAGCTCCGTCGCTGACCCGTCCCGCCCTCCGTGCCCTCGCGCAGCAGCAACGGCCGCGCGCGGTCGAGCTCGGCCGCCAGCCGTTCCACGATCGAGCGGCCCTGCTCGCGCAGCACGTCCGGCCCCACGTTGCGGCACAGCAGGCAGAGCTCGCAGAGCGCGCGGGCGCCCACATTGGTCGCCGCGCTGTGCAGCGCATGGGCCTTCGCGCGGAAGGTGCCGGAATCGCCCGACGTCACGGCGCGCGACAGCTCGCCCAGTGTGAGCTCCGCATCCTCCAGGAACTCGGTCACCACCTCATGCGCGAATTCGGCGCCGCCCAGCAGCTCCAGGTCGTCCAGCGCGCGCTGCTCCACCAGCACGGCCCCGGTCGGGCGGAAGCGCGGGTGGCTGGCGATGGCGGCGACGCCCGGCGGCCTTTCCGCGCCGGGCTCCTCCGCCAGGGGCAGCGCGTCGATGGCGGCGAGCAGCGCGGCCGGCGTCAGCGGCTTCACCAGGCAGGCGGCGAAGCCCGCCTCCTCGCAGCGCCGGCGCGCCTCGTCCGTGGCGTCCGCCGTGACGGCAAGCCAGGGCACGCGCCGCCGGCCGAGCGCCTGCATCGCATAGAGCTTCGCGGCCTCGATGCCGCCCAGCCGCGGCATGTTGAGGTCCATCAGCACGAGGTCGAAATCGCGGGCCTCCAGCACGTCCAGCGCCTCCTCGCCGTCCGAGACGAGGGTGGGCTCGTGGCCGGCCGTCTCCAGGATGCGCGCGACCACGCGCAGGTTCACCCGGTTGTCGTCCGCGACCAGCACGGAGAGCCGCCGCCGTGCGGTCGGCTGCGGCAGCAGGGCCTCCTCGCGGCGGATCGTGCCGCCGGCCAGCCGCAGCGCGGCCGCGAGCTGGTCCGGCGTGGGGGAGGGCGGGAGCAGCGTGACGAAGGCGCGCCTCAGCGGCTGGGGCGGCAGATCCTCGGGCTGGTCCGGCGCCAGCAGGATGGAGCGCCAGGCGCCCAGCGGGTCCAGCGCCTCCAGTGCCTGGGCGAGGCCGGCGGGCGCCATGGCCAGGCCCTGGGTGTCGACCACCAGCAGGCGCGGCGTGGCGGCCGGCAGCCCCTCCAGCGCCGCCACGGCCTCTGCCAGCGTGATCGCCGGGCGCAGCCGCAGCCCGGCCGCCAGAAGGACCTGCGCGCGTTTGGCGGCGTCGGGTGCGAGCAGGATCGCCTCGGGCGGCGGTGCCTCGGCCATGGGGGCCGCGAGGCCCATCGGCAGCGTGCACCAGAAGGTGCTGCCCACCCCTTCGAGGCTTTCGACGCCGATCTCGCCGCCGAGCAACTCGGCCGTCCGCCGGCTGATCGCAAGGCCGAGGCCGGTGCCGCCGAAGCGGTTGATGATCGTCGCGTCGGCCTGGGAGAAGGCCTCGAAGATGCGCGCCTGCGCCTCGGGCGCGATGCCGATGCCGGTATCCGTCACCTCGAAGCGCAGCAAGACGCCAGCGTCGGTCGGCCCCCCGCCTGTCGGCCCCCCGCCTATCGGCAGGGCATCCACGGCGACCACGACGCCGCCGGACGAGGTGAACTTCAGCGCATTGCCTACGAGGTTCAGCAGCACCTCGCGGGTGAGGGCAGGGTCGCCCACCAGCCGCTGCGGCGTGCGTGGCGTGGCGTGGAAGGTGAAGCGCAGACCCTTCTCGCGCGCCGTCCCGGCCAGCATGCGGCGGACCTCGTCCAGCAGGGCGGGCAGGTCGAAATCCTCACGCTGGATGGGCATCTGCCCGGCCTCGATGCGCGAGAAGTCCAGGATGCTCTCGATCAGCCGCAGCAGGTTGCGCCCGGCATCGGTGACGGTGCCGGCCATCTCGCGTTGCGCGGCGTCGAGCTCGGTATGCTGCAGCAGCCCGCCCATGCCGATGATGGCGTTGAGCGGCGTGCGCAGCTCGTGGCTGACGCTGGCGAGGAACATACTCTTCGCCTGGTTGGCCGCCTCCGCCTGCGCCTTGGCGGCCGAGAGCTTGCGGATCAGCGTCGCCGCATAGGCCGGGATGGCGATGAGCCCGAGCATGAAGCCGGCGGAGAGATGCGGCTGATCGCGCCAGAAGGGCGTGAAGATCACGACCCCCGCGAAGCCCAGCATGCCCAGGGCCTGGCCGACGTAGAGCCAGGTCACGCCGAAGCGGAAGCCGTTGCCGAGGATGGCCCAGAGGTAGAGCGCCGCCAGCACCGAGGTCTTCTCGCCGCCGACATGCATCTCGTAGGAAAGCAGGGCCACGTCCAGCGTCAGCGTGACGACGCGCCGGAGGTTGTTGACCGCGGGGAAGGCCAGGATGTGCGCGAAGATGGCGATCGCGAAGAGCCAGTAGACCGCCACGACCTCCAGCGTGTGCCAGGGCGTGCCCTCCAGCAGGAGGAAGACCGTGATGATCAGCGCGAAGGCGAGCCGGTTGAAGCTCATCTCGTGCTCGGTGTCCGGCCGGCCGCGCAGTGCGCGGAAGCTGAGCAGGCCGGCACGCGGTCCAGGCTGCTGCGCGCTCGCGGTCCGGGGCTCGAGGTCGGGGCTCACGGCCAGGGCTTCATGGCGGGGGTTTCATGGGAGCGGGGTCACGCGCCCAGCACCGGCGCGTCCGCGGCCAGCCGGCGCTCCAGCACCGCGGCGCTGACGGGGTAGCTCACGAAGAAGCCCTGGACCTCGTCGCAGCCCAGCGTCCGGACGGCGTCCAGCTGCGCCTGCGTCTCCACGCCCTCGGCCACCACCTGCATGCCGAGGTTGCGGCCGAGCGAGACGACGCCCGCCACGATCGCGGCATCCACCGCGTTGCCGGGGAGCTGGGCGACGAAGGAGCGGTCGATCTTCAGCCGCTGCACCGGGAAGCTCTTCACGTAGAGGAGCGAGGAGTAGCCCACGCCGAAATCGTCGATGGAGAGGCAGACGCCGAGCTCGCGCAGCTCCCGCAGGGTCTCGGCGACCTTCTCCAGATCGTCCATCGGCACGCGCTCGGTGAGCTCCAGGTCGAAGGTCTCGGGCGCGAGGCCGGCCTCGTCGAGGGCCGCGGCGACCAGGCTGCGCACGTCGGCCTCGCGGAAGAGCGAGGGCGAGATATTGGCCGAGACCCGGATCCCTCCCCCCGGAAGGCGGGCCCAGGCCGCGCCCTGCAGGCAGGCCGTGCGCAGCACCCAGGCGGTGATGGGCGTCATGAGCCCGGTCTCCTCGGCGGCGCCCAGGAAGGCGCCGGGGGCGAGCTGGCCGCGCTCGGGATGATTCCAGCGCAGCAGCGCCTCGGCGCCGACGATACGGCCGGAGGCGAGGCAGACCTGCGGCTGCCACAGCAGCTCGAACTCGCCGCGGGCGAGGGCGTCGCGCAGGTCGGCATCGAGCTGCATGGCCTCGCGGGCGGCGCGGTCCATCGCGGGGTCGAAGAAGCTGTAGCCCTTTCTTCCCTCGGACTTGGCCCGGTACATGGCGAGGTCGGCGTGGCGCAGCAGCTCCTCGGCGGAGGGCGCGTCCTGCGGATGCAGGGTGATGCCGATGCTGGCCGAGACCTGCACGCTGCGGCCGAGCACGGTGAAGGGCCGCTCCAGCGCCCCGCGGAGGCGCAGCGCGAATTGCGCGGCCTCCTGCGCGGAACCGATGTGGGACTGCAGGATGGCGAACTCGTCGCCGCCGAGCCGGGCCACCATGTCGTCCTCGCCGAGCGCGTCCGACAGCCGGGCCGCGACGTCGCGCAGCAGGCGGTCGCCGGCCTCGTGGCCCATGGCGTCGTTCACCGCCTTGAAGCGGTCGATGTCGAGGA
>JAQGHZ010000047.1 GCA_028291485.1 Rubritepida sp.
CTCAACACGGTCACGGTGAAGGAGAAGTGGGGCCTCGCCGAGTGCATCGAGGGCTGCGCACGGCAGGGCATCCCGGGCATCTCGCCCTGGCGCGACGTGCTGCAGGCGATGGGCGTGGCGGCCGCCGCGCGACGCATCCGCGAGGCAGGGCTCACCGTTACGGGACTGTGCCGCGGCGGGCTGTTCACGGCCGCGGATGCGGCGGGCCGCGCCGCCGCCATCGAGGAGAACCGCCGCGCCATCGACGAGGCGCATGCACTGGGCGCGCAGTGCCTGGTGATGGTCTGCGGCGGGCTGCCGCCGGGCTCGAAGGACCTGCCCGGCGCGCGCGCCATGGTCGCGGACGGGCTGGCCGCCATCCTGCCCCAGGCGCGCGCGGCGGGTGTCACGCTGGCGCTGGAGCCGCTGCACCCGATGACCTGCGCGGACCGCTCCGTGCTCTCGACGCTCGGCCAGGCGCTCGACCTCTGCGAGGCGCTGGGTGAGGGCGCGGGCGTCGCCGTCGACGTCTATCATGTCTGGTGGGATCCCGACCTCGCGCGGCAGATGCGTCGGGCGGCGGGACGCATCGCCGCCTTCCACGCCTGCGACTGGCTGGTGCCCACGACCGATCTCGTCTTCGATCGCGGCATGCCGGGCGACGGCGTCATCGACATCGCCGCCATCCGCACCATGGCAGAGGCCGCCGGCTATCAGGGCTTCACCGAGGTGGAGCTGCTCTCACGCCGCTGGTGGGCCGAGGAGCCCGATCAGGTGCTCCGCGTGATCCGCGAGCGCCACGACGCTATCGAGGCCAGCCGGCTGTCTCCATCGCCCGCATGGCCCTGAAATCCGGCATTTCCGCCGTTCCGAAGCCGGGCGCGGCGAGGCTGCCGATCTCCAGCACGCCCTCGCGGATTCGCAGGCGCGGGCCGCGCGGCGTGTCCGCGTAGAGATCGGGATGCGCCTCCATGAAGCGCACGGCCTCGGCCTTGGGCCGTCCGTTGAAGCCATCGATGAAGTGGTGGCCGTTGCGCTCCACATGCGGCAGGCCCATCGCGCTCACCAGCGCCAGATCCTGCTGCACGCAGGTGCCGGCCAGGGTGGTGAGGTCTTCGGCCGACATGAAGTACCGCGCGCCACGCTCCTCCGCATTCCAGGCCCGGCACCGCGCCAGGTTGATGAGCGAGCGCCAGATCCCCTTGCACGCCTTGGTGGACACGCCCGTATAGCCGAGCCCACGCGCGGTGCAGAAGGCGTCCAGCGCACCGTCGCTCTCGTCGATGATCACGGGTCGCGCGGCGGCCAGCGCTGACATGCCCGTCTCCAGCGCGCGTGCCCGCTTCACCGGCTGCTCGATGAACAGGATGGAGGCGCATAACCGCTTCAGCCGCGGTTCGGCCTCCATCGCGCGCCAGAGGGCCAGCGCGCCCTCCGCATCCTCGTACTGCTCGTTGCCGTCGAGCGTCGCGTGGTAGCCGTGCAGCCGGTCGAGCACGTCTGCGATACGGCACAGGCGATCCACATCGGCGCGGACATCGCCACACACCTTCAGCTTCCAATAGGCGTGGCGATAGGTGGCGGCGACCTCGGTCAGCGTCTCCGGCAGGCCGTCGCCGACGCGCTCCTCCTGGTCGGCCTCGGTCATGGGATCGAGGAGGCCGACCGTGTGGCGCGCGTGGATGCGGCCGGGAGCGGGCGTCCCAGCCAGCATCGCGTCGAAGTCGAAACCGGCCAGGTCGGGTATGACCGGGTGCGGTGCAAGGCCGCCGAGATTGGCGCGCAATCCCGCATCGAAGGAGAGGCCCTGCAGACGCAGCAGCGCGTCGAAGCCCGCGCGATCCACCAGCGCGCGCCCGAAGCTCGCGACGAGGGGATTAAGCCCCTCCGTCGCACAGGCCGCGACATGGGCGGCATAGCCGTCGGCGTAGTGGCCGAACGCGGTGCCGGCACCGGCAGCCAGGGACTGTGCCTGCGCGATCTCGATGCTGCGGCGAAGCTGCTGCTGGTTGTCGGCGTCGCTCAGCGCCGGGTCCTTATCGAACCATTTCGCCGCGAGCGTCTCCGCCGCCACGCCCCAGCCCTCGCGCCCGTCCTCCATGCGGATGCGCGCGCGGATCACGGCCTGGATGCCGTCGCGCACGGTGATGACGCCGAAGCGGAACGGCATGCGCAGGGTGAAGGGCCATTCGAGGCGCTGGATCTCGACGAAGCGGAACCTCATGCGTTCAACGCCTCCTCGATGCCGCGCAGATAGCCTATGGCGCGGGCCGCGCAGCCAGGGCCGTCCGGCTGGTAGTCGAAGGGCTCGACGCCACAGATGCCGGCATAGCCCGTCTCATCAAGCGCGGCGAGCACGGGCGCGAAGCGGTCGCTCCCCTGCCCTGGCGCGCGGCGGTTGCGGTCATTGAGATGCACGTGCGCGATCAGGCCGGTCGGAACCCAGCGGCGCAGCAGATCGGCGACATCCTCCGCCTCTCCCCGCCCCGCGGCGCTGACGTCGAGCATGGTGCGCAGTGCGGGATCGCCGATCCGCGCGACGATCTCCGCGGCCTCGGCGATATCAGCGGCCCAGTTGGTCTGGGCAGAGTCCAGCGGCTCCAGCACATAGGTCTGTCCCGCCGCACCGGCATGCCTTGCGGCGACGGCCAGCGCCGCCTCGGCGCGCGCCGCATCGCCCGGGGCCTCGACGCGTCGCTGCGCGGGCGAGCCATGGACCAGGTATCGCGCACCGAGATCCGCTGCCAGATCGATCAACGCGCGCATCACGTCGACGGTCCCGGCGTGCAATCCGGCATCGGTGATCGACAGCCCCGCCGGAGCGACAAGGAGCCAGTGCAGGCCCGCGATGGGGATCCCCGCATCCTCCGCGATCCGCCGCAGCTCGGCGCGGCGCGCGGCCGGGAGGCGATGCGGCGCCTCGGGGTCGAGGGTGAAGGGCGCCACCTCCAGCGCATCGTAGCCGAGGGAGGCGGCCAGCCGGGCCTGCTGCGGAAAATCCATCCCGCGCAGGACTTCGTTGCACAGCGCGAATTGCATGGCCTTCCCCTTTCCGCAGGTCAGCGTCGTCGACCGAAGAATCCCACGATCCCACGCGGCAGGAAGAGAATGAAGAGCACCAGCAGCACACCATAGGCAAACGGAGCCGCACCGATGAAGGCTGTGCCGAAACCGACGCGGAGAAACTCCTCCAGCGCGATGGTGAAGACCGCGCCGACGCTCGGCCCCAGCATCGAGTACATGCCGCCCGCGATCGCCCCGAAGACGATCTGCAGCGAGATGCCGATCCCCGCCAGCGATTCCGGGTTGAGGTAGAGCCGGTACTGAGCCCCCAGCGCCCCGCCCAGCGCCGCGATCCCCGCGGATATGATGGTCACCCGCAGCTTCTCCGACGTCACCTGGATGCCGATGGCGGCCGCCGCATCCTGGTCCTCGTTGATCGCCGCCAGCGCCTTGGAGGACATGCTGCGGTCGAGCATCCACCAGACCGCCAGCCCGAAGACCCAGACGATCAACGCCATCCACCAGAAGCCCGTCTTGGTGAACTGCATGGCGAGGAAGGGGTGGTCCGGCGCCAGCCGCGGCGTCATGCCGAGCGAGCCGCCGGTGTGCTCGCGCAGCGCCACGATCATCAGCCGGACGATCTCGCCGGCGGCCAGCGTCACCAGCGCGAAGTAATGCCCCACCACGCGCAGCCGGAAGCACGGATAGCCGAGCAGCGCCGCCAGGATCATCGCCGCCCCGACGCCGATGGGCAGGCCCAGCCAGGGCGTCAGCCCCGCCTCGTTCCACAGCAGCGCCATCACATAGGCCGCCGTCCCGATGAAGGCGCCGTGGCCGAGCGAGACCAGACCGAAGCGCCCCATCATCGCCCAGCCCGTTCCGGAGACGGCCATCAGCATCGAGGTGATGCCGAGATGCAGGAAGTATTCCGACGTGCCGAGGAACGGCACGACAGCGAGGATCGCGATCAGCGCACCGACAGCAGGGATCATCGGGCGAAGAGCCCCTGCGGCCGCGCGAAGATCACCACGATGAAGAAGCCGAAGGCCACGACGTAGCTCATCTCGGTGTTCCACCAGAAGCTGCCGGTGGAGACGATCACCCCCATCAGGAAGGCCGCGAGGAAGCCGCCCAGCATGTTCCCCAGCCCGCCCATCACGCAGATCATGAAGGTGATGGGACCGAAGGAGAGGCCGATGAAGGGATGCACATCGAGCTGCACGGCGAGCAGGCAGGCCGCCAGCCCCGCCAGCGCGCCGCCCACCGCCGAGGCCACGACATAGACGCGCCGCGGATCGACGCCCATCAGCGGCATCACCTCGCGGTCGCGCGCGATCGCGCGGATCGCGATGCCGACATAGGTGAACTTCAGAAAGGCCCAGAGCGCGCCCGCCCCGAGCAGCGCCGCGCAAAAGGCGGCGAGCTTGGTCCCCGAGATGAAGACGTCCTGCCATTCCATCGGCGGCAGCTCGACGCCGAGGCTGCGGAAATCCGTCCCGAAGACCAGCATGGCGCCGCCCTGCAGCATGAAGAGCACGCCGCCGGTGGCGAGCAGCTGGTTGATCGGCGGCGCTCCCAGCAGCGGCCGCACCACGAGCAGGTGCAGCAGCACGCCGAGCGCCGCGACCAGCGGCAGCGCCGATGCGAAGGCGAGGTAGAGCGGCCATCCCTGCTGCGTGTGCAGGAACCAGACGGCGTACATCCCCACCATCACGAGCTCGGCGTAGCAGAGCCACACCACGTCCACGACACCGAAGACCAGGTTGCAGCCCAGCACCGGCAACGCGAAGACGCCGCCCAGCAGGATGCCGTTGAGGACGGCCTCAAGCAGGAAGGGATCCATGTCAGTGCCCGCCCAGGTAGGAGTTGCGGATCGCCGGGTCGGCAGCCAGTTCCGCGGAGGCGCCCTCCGCCACCACGCGGCCGGCGTCGAGCACATAGGCCCGGTCCACCACGCGCAGCACCTGCGCCACGTTCTGCTCGACGATGAGCACGGTCAGCCCCTCGTCGCGAATGCGTTTCACCAGCTCGAAGACCTGGGCCACGACGAGCGGCGCCAGGCCCGCCGATGGCTCGTCCAGCAGCAGGATGCGCGGGCTGCACATCAGTGCGCGCCCGATCGCGCACATCTGCTGCTCGCCGCCCGACATGGTGCCGGCGAGCTGGTGCCGCCGTTGCGCCATCTTCGGGAAGAGGTTGAACACGTAGTCCGCGCGCTCGGTGAAGCGCTTGCGCGCGGCGGGGATGAAGGCGCCGACGCGCAGGTTCTCCTCCACGGTCAGATGCGGGAAGAGGCGCCGGTTCTCCGGCACATGCGCGATACCAACAGCCGGCAGCGCATGGGATGGCGTCGTCGCGATGTCCACGTCGCCGAAGCGGACGGTTCCGCCGCGCGGCCGGACCATGCCGGAGATCACGCGCAGCAGCGTCGTCTTGCCGGCGCCGTTCGGTCCGACCACGCCCACGGCCTCGCCGGGGCTGACGCGCAGGCCGACATCGAACAACGCCTGGAAATCGCCGTAGCCGGCGCGGATTCCCTCCAGGACGAGGGCTGGTTCTTCCACTTTCATGCGGCGCGCGTCTCCGGCGGGCCCAGATAGACCTCGGCCACGCGCTCGTCCTGCTGGGCCTCGCGCGGCGTGCCCTGGAAGATGACGGCGCCGTGGTCCAGCACCACCACGCGATCCACCACCGAAAGCAGCACGCCCATGATGTGCTCGACCCAGACGATCGTGATGCCCCTGATGTCACGGATGTGCTTCAGCATGTCGGCCGCCTGGCGCATCTCGCTCGCGTCGAGGCCGCCCAGACTCTCGTCGGCCAGAAGCAGCTTGGGCTGCGTCGCCAGCGCGCGCGCCAGTTCCAGTTTCTTCAGGCCCGCGGCGCCGAGACCACGCACCGTCGCGCCCGCACCGGCGGGCAGCTGCGCGAGGGTCAGCGCCTCGCGCGCACGGCTCTCCGCCTCCGCGCGGCCGATGCGTTCTCTCGATCCGTAGAAGGCCGCGAGCGTCGCATTCTCCAGCAACGAGAGCTCGCGGAAGGGCCGCGGGATCTGGAAGGTGCGGCCGATCCCCTTGCGGCAGGCGTGGTCCGCGACGAGGCCGGCGATCTCCTCGCCGTCCAGCCTCACGCTGCCGGAGGTCGGCCGCAGCATCCCCGCGATGCAGTTGAAGGTCGTCGACTTGCCGGAGCCGTTGGGCCCCAGCAGGCCCAGGATCTCGCCCTGGGCCACGCCGAAGCTCACATTGTCCACCGCCGTGAAGCCGCCGAATTTCTTCGTCAGCCCCGAGACTTCCAGGAGCATCAGCTTCTCAGCGCGAAGGGGCTGGCCGCCGGAAAGGGCAGGACCGGCGGGCCGCCCGAAATGGCCGTGGGCCAGACCACCTTCGCGCGCGCGTTCTCGTACTGCATCACCACGGTCGAGCTGCGCTCGTTCTGCCCGGCCTGGATATGGCCCGGCGGGTTGAACTTCAGCCCATGGCCCTGGATCGTGCCGCCGACCGGCAGGTCCACGCCCTGGGTCGCGCGGATCATCGCCTGGATGCTGCCGTCGCCCTCGCGCACCGCGGGCTTCAGCACGTTCTCGAGGAAGGTCCAGGTGCTGTTGAAGCCGGTGGAGGCGTGAGTCGGCAGGTCACGCGCCCGCGTGCGGGCCTCGTAGCGCTGCATCAGCACCTGGCGCAGGTCGCGCGCCTCGGGCGTGAGCTTGTCGGGCTCGAGCATCTGCGTGCCGGCCGGATCCACGTTGCAGAAGCCGTTCATTTCAGCGCCGAAGGTCTCGGTCAGGCGGTCGATCTGCGAGTAGCCCGCGCCCTGGCCGATGATCATGCGCGTGCGCAGCCCGCCCGACTTCGCCTGGCGGAGGAAGAGCGTGATGTCCGGGTTGTAGCCGGTGTGCATGATCACGTCCGGCCGCTCGCGCCGCAGCTTGGTGACGAGCGTCGAGAGGTCGGGCGTCGTGGCCGAATAGCCTTCGTGCAGCACGATCTTCATGCCGGCCGCCCTGGCCTGCTCCTCGGTCGCGCCGGCCACGCCCGTGCCGTAGGGGCCGTCCTCGTGGATGATCGCGATCTTCACGTCGCCTGGCGCGAGACGGAAGGCGCGCTGGCAGTGCTCGGCGATAAACTGGACGGAGGCCTCGCCGTACTGATCGGAATGCACCGTCGGCCGGAAGACATGGGTGAAGTTCTTGCCCTTCAGCACCGCCGTCGAGACGGCCGTGGTGATCCAGAGCAGCTTGCGCTGCGCCTCGAAGCGCTGCGCCAGCGGCACGGCGTGGGCCGAGCTGTAGACGCCCAGCACGACGTCCACGCGCTCCTGGCTGATGAGGCGCTCGGCCTCGTTGATGGCGACCTCGGCGCGGCTCTGGCTGTCGGCGGCCACGGCCTGCACCGGGCGGCCGCCGGCGCCGCCGCGCTCGTTGAACAGCTCGAAGGCGATCTCCGCGCCGACCGAGCAGGGCACCGACCCGGCTGCGGCGAAGGGTCCGGAGAGGTCGAACAGCACGCCGATGCGGATGGGCGGACCGCCGGCGGGCTGGGCCATGGCGGAGAAGGGAAGCGGGGCGAACGGCAGCATGGCGCTGCCGGCGACGAGGCCGCGGCGAGAAACGGACATGGACAAACTCCCTGCGTGATGCGGCTCTTTGGCCACACTCTTATCGGCAGAGGGTTGCGGGTTGATCCGCCGCGGTCAAGCAAAACCCGATGGCGATTCCTCAATCCGGCCGCAAGCCCACCGTGCGGACAAGACGGCCATGCTTCTCGTACTCGGCGCGGATACAGGCCGCGAACGCCTCCCGTGCCGGTGGCGACCTCGGCGCAGCACCGCCGCGATCTCCTTCGGTTGCGTATAAGGACTTGCCCCGCTCCGGGCGACGGCACGGGCGCCTTGTCCTGCGTGAAGCAATCCTCGGTCAGCTTCTCCTTGGACGCCGCGCGTAGCGCACGCGCCGATTGCGCGCCGCCATGCGTCTCTCCCTGTTTTCCGCAGACTGGCATCGATGTGTCGGGTTGCTAGGCCGTCCAGTCGGCCTAAGATCGAATCAAGGAAGAAGGAGGCGTTCACATGCAGGGGAGAATCCTCGCGCTGTTCGGCTGTGCCTTGATGGGCGCGTCGATCGGCGCTGCTCGCGCCGCCTACCCCGAACGTCCGATCCGCTTCATCGTCGGCTTCGCCGCAGGCGGCACCAGCGACATCATCGCGCGCCTCGCGGCGCAGGAACTTTCCGCCGCGCTGGGCCAGCCCGTGCCGGTGGAGAACCGCCCCGGCGCCGGCGGCAACGTCGCCTTCGAGGCGGCGGCACGCGCCGAGCCGGACGGCTACACCATGGTGCTCGCCTCGCCGGCCTTCGCGGTGAATCCCGCGCTCTACGGCGATCGCCTGCGCTGGAAGCAGGAGGATCTTTCGCCGGTCATCCTGCTGGGCCACACGCCCATCGCCATCACCGTGCGTCCCGAATCTCCCGCGCGCGACCTGCGCGGCCTGGTCGAACTGGCGCAGAGCCGGCCGAACCCGCTGCTCGCCGGCATCTCCGGCAGCGGCACCTCTTCGCATCTCGCGAACATCCTGCTGCAGGCGGCGACTCAGCTGCGCTTCGAGAACGTCTCCTACGGCGGCGGTTCCGCGCCTTTCCTCGACCTCTTCGCCGGCCGGCTCGACCTGATGACCTTTCCCGCACCGGAGACCGTCTCCTACCTGGAGGCCGGCCGACTCCGCATCCTCGCGCTGAGCGACCGCACCTCCGCGCCCGCGCTGCGGCACCTGCCGACGGCCGCGGATGCGGGCTTCCCCGATGCCGCGATGAGCACCTGGTACGGCATCCTCGTGCCGCGCCGCACGCCGCCGGCCGCGCAGACCACGCTGCACCGCGCCGCCGCCGAGATGCTTGCGCGGCCCGCCATGCGCGCGCGGATGACCGAGCTCAGCGTCGATCCCGCCGGCGGCACGCAGGCGGAATTCGTCGACCTCGCCCGGCGCGAGACCGTGCGCTGGCAGCGCGTGATCGCCGAGACCGGCACGCGGGTCGACTAGCCGCGCCTCACTTCCCCACAACACGACAGGAGTACGCTCATGGCAGCCCCACCCTCAGCCCGACGCGACCGCATCAACCCGCACTTCCCCAAGCTCGTGGAGATGACGCACACCTACGTCTATGGGGATCTCTGGGAGCGCGAGCAGCTCTCCAAGCGCGAGCGCAGCCTCGTCACCATCGCCGCGCTGGTGGCACTCGGCTGGGAGGACCAGCTCAAGAGCCACATCACGCGCGGCCTGGGCAATGGGCTGACGCGCGAGCAGGTCGCCGAGATCATCACGCACCTGTCTATGTATGCCGGCTGGCCCGCGGCGATGACCGCCTCGCATGTCGCCGTCGACGTATTCGAGGCCGAAGACGGCAAGACAGCTTAGGGGATCGCAGGATGAAGATCGGATTCATCGGCCTCGGCACGATGGGCGCCAGCATGGCCGCCAATCTGCAGAAGTCGCAGTACAAGCTGGTGGTGAACGACATGCGCAAGGCGGCGGCGGACGGGCCGCTCGCCGCCGGCGCGGAATGGGCGGCGACGCCGCGCGAGGTCGCCGAGCAATGCGACATCGTGTTCACTTCGCTGCCCGGCCCGCCGGAAGTCGAGGCGGTGGTCTTCGGGCCGGACGGGCTGGCCGCGGGCGCGCATCCCGGCATGGCCTATTTTGACCTCTCGACCAACAGCCAGACCATGATGCGCCGTGTCCACGCCGCGCTGGCGGAGAAGGGCGCGCAGGCCTTCGACTCCCCGGTGAGCGGCGGGCCGAAGGGCGCGCAGTCGGGAAAGCTCGCCATCTGGGTGGGCGGCGACAAGGCGACCTACGACAAGCACAAGAAGGTGCTCGACGCGATCGGCGACCAGGCCGCCTATATCGGACCGATCGGCTCGGCCACCGTCGCCAAGCTCGTGCACAACATGTCCGGCTACGCGATCCAGACGGTCATGGCGGAGGTCTTCTCGATGGGCGTGAAGGCGGGGATGGAGCCGCTTGAGCTGTGGAAGGCCGTGCGGCAGGGCTCGCTGGGCCGCCGTCGCACCTTCGATCGCATCGCCGACCAGTTCCTCATCGACAAGTACGATCCGCCGGCCTTCGCGCTGAAGCTGGCGCACAAGGATGTGAGCCTCGCGGTCGGGCTGGGACGCGAGGTCGGCGTGCCGATGCGGCTGTGCAACCTCGTCATGGAGGAGATGACCGAGGGGCGGAACCGCGGCTGGGATGCGCTGGATTCCCGCATTCCGATGAAGCTGCAGCTCGAGCGCGCCGGCGTGGAGATCAAGTGCGATCCGCAGGCCGTGCAGGCGGTGCTCGACAGCGACAAGAAGTAGCCTTGGGCGGTCGGCGGCTCAGACCTTGCCGCCGACCGTCACGCCGGCCATCGCCTCCAGCACCTTGACGACCGACGAGCCCTCTTCCTTCCCGTACCCCGCCGCCCGCGCCATCTGGTAGACCTGCTGCGTCACGTTCGCGAGCAGGAGCGGCACGCCGAGCGCCTTGGCGAAACCCGTCTCCAGCTCCTGGTCCTTGAACGAGATGTCGATGGTGCCGGCGGGCGCAAAATCCCGCTGGATCATGCGCGGCGCACTGCGCTCGAAGGCGCTGCTGCGGCCGGTGCACACGCTGACCACCTCCACGATCTGTTGGGGATCGAGACCCGCCTTGGTGCCGAGCACCATCGCCTCGGCGACCGCGACGATGTTCACCTGCAGCAGCATGTTGTTCAGCAACTTCATCGCGAGCCCGTTGCCGAGCGCGCCGACGTGGAACACGTTCTTGCCGAAGAGGCGGAACATCGGCTCGCATTCCGCGAAGACTTCCTTCGCGCCGCCCACGATCACGGTCAGCGTTCCCGCCTCCGCGCCGGTGACGCCGCCGCTGACCGGTGCGTCGAGCAGGGCGATGCCGCGCCTGGCCAGCTCGTCCCCCATGCGCCGCAGCACGAGGGGGTCGATGGTGCCCATGCAGAGGACGACATGCCCGGGCGCCGCGCCCTGGATAAATCCATCAGCGCCCAGGATCACGGATTCCGCCTGCGCCGTGGTCTCCACCAGGCAGATGGACCGCGTGGTGCTGCGCGCGATCGCCGCCGGCGTCGCATCCACCTCGGCGCCCGATGCGGACAGAGCCTGCTCCTTGCGCGGATCGATGTCGTGCACGACCAGTTGGTAACCGCCCTTGAGCAGGTTGCGGGCCATGGGCGCGCCCATATTGCCCAGGCCGACGAAGCCGGTCTTTCCCATCATCGATATCCCCTGCTCAATCCGCCCGGGCGCCCGCGGCCCGCGCGATGACGCCCCAGCGCTCGGTCTCGCGCTTCACGAATTCGTCGAAGGCCTGCGGCGTCGGCATGGTCATGGCCTCGATGCCCTGGT
>JAQGHZ010000365.1 GCA_028291485.1 Rubritepida sp.
AGCGCGTCAGGTCGGCGAGGTCCGCCGGCAGGGTCAGGGTGGGACAGGAGACCAGCAGGTCATCGATCCGGCCCGGCTGACAGCCGGACAACCCCATTGCCGCCAGGACCAGCGGCGCCACATAGGCCAGACGCATGCTTACCCCTCCATTCGCGCTCCGTCTGGCACCGATCGGCCCGAAGCGATAGTCTTGGGGCTAGCACCTTGCCTTGGGATTCTGCACCGCATGGCCGTAAAGCCCCCCCTTCACGTGTTTCTCGCCGGACCGCGCGGTTTCTGCGCTGGCGTGGACCGCGCCATCAAGATCGTCGAGGAGGCGCTGAAGCGCTACGGCGCGCCGGTCTACGTGCGCCACGAGATCGTCCACAACCGCTTCGTCGTCGAGGCGCTGGAGCGCCAGGGCGCCGTCTTCGTGGAGGAACTCGACGAGATCCCCAACGACGGCCAGCCGGTGGTCTTCTCCGCGCATGGCGTGCCCAAGGCGATCCCCGAGGAGGCCGAGCGGCGCGAGATGTTCTTCCTCGATGCCACCTGCCCGCTGGTCAGCAAGGTCCACCGCGAGGCGGAGCACCACTTCACGCGGGACCGGCACCTGATCCTGATCGGCCATGCGCGGCATCCGGAGGTGATCGGCACCATGGGCCAGCTGCCGCCCGGCGCCGTCACCCTGGTCGAGGACGAGGCGCAGGCGCGCACGGTCGAGCCGCCGGCCGACCGGCCGCTCGCCTTCATCACCCAGACCACGCTCTCCGTCGACGACACGGCGGAGATCGTGAACATCCTGCAGGCGCGCTTCCCCCACATCGCCGCGCCGGCGAAGGAGGACATCTGCTACGCGACCACCAACCGCCAGGCCGCGGTGAAGGAAATCGCGCCCAAGGTCGACATGATGATCGTGGTGGGCGCGCCGAACTCCTCCAATTCGGTGCGGCTGGTCGAGGTCGCGGGCCGGGCCAGTTCGGCGAAGGCCGTGATGGTGCAGCGCGGGCGGGATCTGGATCTGGCCACGCTGGACGGCGTCTCGCGCGTCGGCATCACGGCCGGCGCCAGCGCGCCGGAGGTTCTCGTCGAGGAGGTGCTGTCGCGGCTGCGCGAGCGCTACACGCTCGAGATCGAGGAGATCGTGGTGGCGGAGGAGAAGATCATCTTCAAGCTCCCCGCCGCCCTGGCCACCCCGACCACGGCCTGATCCCTTGGCCGTCTATACCGAGGTCACCGACGAGGCGCTGCGCGCGTTCCTCGCGGACTATTCCATTGGCGAATTGCTGGCCTTCCGCGGGATCGCGGAGGGGGTGGAGAACTCCAACTACGCGCTGAAGACAAGGGAGGGGGACTACATCCTCACCCTCTACGAGAAGCGCGTGGACCCCAGGCAACTGCCCTGGTTCCTCAACCTGATGCGGCACTTGGTGGAGCGCGGGCTCTCGGCCCCCATGCCGGTGCCCGGCCGCGACGGCGCGGCGCTGCGCGCGCTGGCGGGGCGGCCTGCGGCCATCTGCACCTTCCTCGCCGGCGTCTGGCCGCGGCGGGTGCGGGCGGCGCATTGCGGGCCGCTGGGCGCAGCACTCGCGGAGCTCCATCTGGCGGGCGCCGACTATACCGCAGTGCGGCCGAACGGCCTCGGCGTGGCGGCCTGGGCGCCGCTGCTCGAGGCCTGCCGCGCGGATGGCGAAGGCGTGCAGCCCGGGTTGATCGCGGAGCTGGACGGGCTGCTATCGGACATCCTTGCCGAATGGCCGGCGCAGGATGCGCTGCCGGTCGGGCAGATCCACGCGGATCTCTTCCCGGACAACGTCTTCTTCCTGGAGGAGGACGGCCGGCCGTACGTCTCCGGACTGATCGACTTCTACTTCGCCTGCACCGAGCTGCTCGCCTACGACGTCGCGGTCTGCCTGAACGCCTGGTGCTTCGAGGCCGATCGCAGCTTCAACGTGACGAAGGCGCGCGCGCTGCTGCGGGAATACTCGGCGCGGCGGCCGCTCTCCGACGCCGAGCGGGCGGCGCTGCCGGTGCTGTGCCGAGGGGCCGCGATCCGCTTCCTGCTGACGCGGCTCTACGATTGGGTGAACACGCCCAAGGGCGCCATGGTCACCCGCAAGGATCCCTTGGAATACCTGTACAAGCTGCGCTTCTTCGCGCTGGCCAATAGCCCGGAGGCCATCGGTGCCTGACAGCCGTGATTTCGTCGAGATTTACACCGATGGCGGGTGCAAGCCCAATCCGGGACCGGGCGGCTGGGCGGCGATCCTGCGCTTCGGCTCCACCGAGAGGGAGCTGACCGGCGCCGAGCGCGCCACGACCAACAACCGCATGGAGCTGACCGCCGCCTGCGAAGCGCTGGAGGCGTTGAAGCGCCCCTGCCGCGTGGCGCTGCACACGGACAGCGAGTACGTGCGCAACGGGATGGAGCGCTGGATCAAAGGATGGGTGCGCAACAGCTGGCGCAACTCCGCCAAGGAGCCGGTGAAGAATTACGAGCTCTGGCAACGGTTGCTGGCGGCGGCCAAGCCGCATGAGGTGGAGTGGCTCTGGGTGAAGGGCCATTCGGGCCACCCGATGAACGATCGGGCGGATGTGCTGGCGACGCAGGCGCGGGAGTCGCTGCGGGCCTGAGATGTGAGTAAGGGCATATTCTTACACTGAGGCCTGGATCGATTTATAACGACACGGTAACGTATTTCGCTTATTGTACTAAATATCCGCTCCACTCACACAACAAGTGAAGTGCACCAGCGACGTCGATCGAGCTGACCCCCGATTATCCAGAGAAATAAGCATTAAGTACGTTAGTGTGCTACTTCCTGCGCTCCCCGCCGTCGATGAACTGCATCTCTGCACGTCCCGGGGGCCACCCTCAGAGCGTTACCCGCTCTACCCGCGGGCGGGCAGGATGAAGCCGTGGTTGCTCGGCAGGTAGTGGCGCCAGTCGCCGAACGGCCGCGCGGA
>JAQGHZ010000366.1 GCA_028291485.1 Rubritepida sp.
GCGAGACCATCAGCCAGACCTGGTCCAGCCCGAGCGCACGCAGCGCCGCCCGCGCCACATGCGCATGGCCGTGATGGGCGGGATTGAAGCTGCCGCCCAGCAGGCCGATGCGCCGGCGGCGCCCGTCGCCAAAGCGTCCTGGCCCAAAGCGTCCCGGTCCGAAGCGTCCTGGTCCACGGCTCAATGCGTTCGGACGCTCACGCTGACCGGCTGGGCCAGCAGGCCCTCATAGCGGACGGTGTAGGTGCGGCCCGCCTCGGCCGCGACGGCCGGCGAGAAGCCGCCGAGCGAGATGTACTGCCCCACCCGCATGCGCTCGCCGCGCCGGGCGAGGTCCTCGGCGAGCCAGGGGATCACGTTCAGCGGATGGCCGAGCAGCGCCGTGCCGGGCGCGCGCGCGATCTCGCGCTGGTCGCTGGCGAGCGTGACGGTCATGGTGCCGAGCCGGGCCGCGAACTCCTCCGTCACCTCGACGGGGATGGCGTCGCCCACCACGCCGAGCCGCGCGCCCACGTTGATGGCAAGCAGGTTCGGCCCGTCCATGCCGCCGGAGAGCACGAGATCCGGCATCTCGATGAAGGGGATCACGAGATCGATGGCGCGCAGCACGTCGAGATGCGTGCGCGCCTGGTTGATCGCCTCGCTGCTCACGCGGACCAACAGGTCGGCCTCGACATTGGGCACCGCGCCGAAGCGCGCCGGCACCTCGCCGCCCGAGCGCAGCGCGATGGTCTGCTGGTAGATCGTGCCGGTGACGGGATGCGGCACGCCGAAGCGCTGCTGCGCGGCGGCATTGGTCAGCCCCACCTTGTAGCCGACCGGCTGGCCGAGATGCGGCACCATCAGCGGCACCAGCTTGTCCTGCGCGCATTGCCCGTCGGCGAGGTCGGTCATGCCGGTCAGCGCCGGGGCGGGGCTATTGGCCAGGATCGAGCGGGAGAGCGCCTGCACGGCGGTGTCGTCCGGGCAGGCGGCGAGCGCGGGGCCGAAGGTCGCGAGGCTGGCGGCCGCGGCGAGCAGCAGGTTGCGCATGAGGGTTCTCTCCCGTGTTTCGGGAGAGACTAACCGGTTGCCGGGCCGCATGAACAGGCCGCTCCGCGGCGGAGGAAGATGGAAATCAGCCGCGAACCTCAGCCTCGGATCTGGCCGGTTCCCGTGATCCGGTAGCGGAAGGTGCAGAGCTGCTCGAGGCCCACCGGGCCGCGCGCATGCATCCGGCCCGTGGCGATGCCGATCTCCGCGCCGAAGCCGAACTCGCCACCGTCGCAGAATTGCGTGGAGGCATTCCACAGGCCAACGGCGGAATCGATGCCGCTCAGAAATTGCTCGGCCGCCTCGGCATCCCCGGTGACGATGCACTCGGTGTGCTCGCTGCCGTGGCGGCGGATATGGGCCAGCGCGCCATCGACCCCGTCCACGACGGCCACGTTCAGCACCGCGTCCAGCCACTCGGTGGAGAAATCCTCGCCGGTGGCGGCGGGCAGGACGGGCATGATGGCCCGTGCCCGCGCGTCCGCGCGAAAGCTGCAGCCGGCGGCGGCGAGGTCGCCCAGCAGCAGCGGCAGCAGGTCCGGCGCGACGTCGGCGTCGATCAGCAGCGTCTCGGTGGCGCCGCAGACGCCCACGCGGCGCAGCTTCGCGTCCATCAGGATGCGCCGCGCCATCTCCGGGTCGGCGGCCTTGTGGACATAGGTGTGGCAGAGCCCCTCGGCATGGGCGAGCACGGGAACCCGCGCTTCTTCCATCACGCGGTTCACAAGGCCCTTGCCGCCGCGCGGGATGATGAGGTCGATCAGCCCCGCCGCCCGCAGCATGGCGCCGACGAAGCCCCGATCCTGCGTGGGCGCGAGCTGCACCGCGTCCTCGGGCAGGCCCGCCTGGCGCAGGCCCGCGCGCAGGCAGTCCGCGATGGCGCGGGCGGAGAGCGTGCTCTCGCTGCCGCCGCGCAGCAGCACGGCCGAGCCCGCCTTGAGGCAAAGCGCGCCGGCATCGGCGGTGACGTTGGGGCGGCTCTCGAAGATCATGCCGATCACGCCGAGCGGCTGCGCCACGCGGGCGATGTGCAGGCCGTTCGGGCGCGTCCATTCGGAGAGCGTGCGGCCGACGGGGTCGGGCAGCTCGGCGATCTCGTCGAGGCCCTGGGCCATGGCTTCGACACGCGCGGGCGTCAGCGTCGCGCGATCCAGGAAGGCGGAGGAGAGGCCGGGCGCGGCGGCGAGGTCTGCTGCATTGGCGGCCAGGATGTCGGCGGAACGCGCGCGAATCTCGGCAGCGGCGAAGCGCAGCGCCGCATCCTTGGCCGGTCGTCCCGCACGCGCGAGCGGGACGGCCGCCGCGCGGGCGGCGCGGGCGGCGGTGTCGAGCAGCGTGGCGGTGTCGTCGGTCAGGGCGTTCATGTCGGGCACTCCTGCCCGAGGACATAGGCCCGGCGGAAGGCGTCCGCCAGCGTCCGGGCTCCATCGATTGGAAGTGCTTGATTTCGAGCGAATTTTTTCTTACGATCGCGCGATCGACGGGCTCATTGCGTCCGCAGGCCTGGCATTTGTCCGAAGGCGTGCGGGTTTGCTCGGTAAGATCGTAAGATAGTAAGGCGGCCGGCCGCCTAGCCCTCGGGCGTGGCGCCGCTGGCCCGCACCATCGGCGCCCAGCGTACGGTCTCGGCCTGGATGGCGGCCGCGAGCTCGGGGGGCGAACTCGAAAAAGCCTCCAGCCCGCGACGCGCGTATTCGGCGCGCAGCTCCGGTTCGGTCAGCGCCTGGCGCATCGCGGCGGCCATGCGCTGGACCACGGCGTCCGGCGTGCCCTGCGGGAAGAGCCAGGAATCCCAGTTGCTCACCTCGAAGCCGGCGAGCCCGGCCTCGGCGACGGTGGTCAGGTCGGGGAAGAGCGGGCTGCGCGTGCCGGTGCCGATGGCGAGCGCCCGCAGCCGCCCGGCCTCGATGGCCGACTGCACGGTGGGCGTGGTGGCGAAGCCGTAGTCGAGATGCCCGGCGATGAGGTCCGTCGCCATCGGCCCGCCGCCCCGATAGGGCACATGCACCGATTTCGTGCCGGCGAGATGGTCGAAGAGCACGACGGCGAGATGGCCGATGGAGCCGGGCCCGGAATTGCCGGCACGGATAGTGTCGGGCGCGGCCAGCATGGCGGCCCGGAGGTCGGCGACGCTGCGCCAGGGCCGCTCGGCCGGGCAGACCAGGATATTGGCCACCGCCATGATGTGGGAGATGGGCCGGAAGCTGGTCACCGGATCCCAGGCGAGCGAGCGGTAGAGGGTCGGATTCACCGCCAGCACGCCCATATTGCCCTGGAAGAGCGTGTATCCGTCGGGCGCGGCGCGCGCGACGAGCTCGGCGGCGATGTTGCCGCCGCCCCCGCCGCGGTTCTCGATCACGATCTGCTGGCCGAGCAGCGCGGAGAGCCGCGGCGCCAGCAGCCGCGCCGCCACGTCGGAGGAGCCGCCGGCCGCGAAGGGAAGCACCACGCGGATCGGCCGCGCCGGCCAGTCCTGGGCGCGGGCGCGGGCGCTGGCAAGGGCGGGCAGCGCGAGCCCGGCGAGAAGGGCGGTGCGGCGGGCGATCAAGGCGGGGCCTCCCTGGCGGAACGACCGCGAAGCTAGGCCAGCGCAGCCACCCGAAAAAGCGCAATCGGCCTGGCAAAACGCGGTTCACGCGCCGGAATCGCCCGGGAAACGGGCAACCTCGGTCCCGGCCGATCTCTGCGAGAAGCGGAACAGGTACCCGCCCGGATCCCGCACCGAAAGGCAAGACCGCGGGTGCAGCCCATGACGTACAGCCCTGCGATGAGGGAAGGACGGGTCATTCGCGGATACCTACAGGTTTGCAGGGGAAGGGGAATGGTTTAGGTCCAAGGGTCACGCCTTCCCCCAAGGACCGATGCCCGAGATTCGCATAGCCCCCTCCCTGCTCGCCGCCGATTTCTCCCGCCTGGGCGAGGAAGTGCGCGCGATCGAACAGGCCGGCGCGGACTGGCTGCACCTTGACATTATGGACGGGCACTTCGTTCCGAACATCAGCTTCGGCCCCAGCCTCATCAAGGCGCTGCGGCCACACAGCAAAATGCCCTTCGACGTCCATCTGATGATCGCACCGGCGGACCCCT
>JAQGHZ010000376.1 GCA_028291485.1 Rubritepida sp.
ATGACGGCCATCAGGACGAAGCCCACCGCGTCCATCTGCTTGCGCGAGGCCACCAGGGCGCCGGACGCGGCGAAGACGGCGATGCCCGCGAGGTCGAGCCAGCGCAGCCAGGCGTCGAGCAGCACGCGCTACTCGGCGGGCTGGACCTGCATCCGGCGCGAGATGGAGAGGCTGCGCGCCCCGCCGGCGCAGAGCAGCGACAGGACCAGCAGGGTCGCGACGGTCGGCAGCACCATCCAGGTGAAGCCGCGGTCGATGAGAAAGCCCATCGGCACCGGCATCAGGGCCGAGCCGAGCGGCAGGCCGGAGCTCACGAAGCCGAAGACCTTGCCGATCTCGCCCGGCGGGCAGGCATCCTTGAGCATCACGTCGCGCGGCGTGCGCGAGGAGCCCATGCAGATGCCGGCGACGAGCGCGACGACCGGCAGCAGGACTTCGGGATAGGGGAACAGGCCCATCGAGAGCAGCAGCCCGCCGGCGATCAGGGTCAGGACGGTGACGAAGCCCATCAGGTTCCCCCCGCCCTTCTTGTCCGTGTACCAGCCCCCGACCAGCGTGCCGCAGGTGGCGCCGGCCATGTAGCCGGTCAGCGTCAGCGAGGCGACGGCCACCGGCGTCGCCCAGAGCTTGCCGAGCACCGTGATGAGGAAGGCCGAGATGCCGGCGCCCGACATCGCGGAGAGCAGGAAGAAGGCGAAGAAGGCCAGGATGGGCTTGCTCAGCAGCAACTCGCGGCTGCTCACCTTCTGGTGGCTGCGCGCCTTGGGCTGGTCGCTCAGGATGCGCGCCTGGACGAGGATGGCGAAGACCACCGGCACGCCCAGCAGGCCGAGCAGCAGCAGCGCATGCCGCCAGTCCATGACGAGCAGCAGCAGGGCGACGGTCGGGGGGGCGAGCGCGAAGCCGAGATTGCCGGTGAAGGTGTGCAGCGCGAAGGCGCGGCCCACGAACTCCTTGCGGATGGAGCCGGCGAGGATGGCGTAGTCGGCCGGGTGGATCACCGAATTGCCGATGCCCGAGAGCACGGCCAGCGCCAGGATCAGCCGGAAGTCGGTCGCCAGGGACATGGCGCTGATGGAGAGCGCCATGATCAGCGTGCCGCCGACCAGGAAGCGCCGCGCGCCATACTTGTCCACGAGGAAGCCGACCGGGGTCTGCAGCACGGCCGTGGTGGCGCTCATCAGCGCGACGGCGAGGCCCAGCATGGTGAAGGAGACGCCGAACTCGTCGTGCCAGACCAGGAAGAGCGGCGCCAGGCACAGCATGTAGAAATGCGAGAGGAAATGGCCCGTCCCGATGAGGGCGCAGATCTGCGCATCGCGCTTCGGAGTCAGGACGGCTTCGCTCATCCGGTCAAATTGTCGGGCGGGCCTTGAGTCGTCAATGAGATGGGGGCGTCGTTACTGCAACTTCATCGGGCGGCTTCATCGGGGGGCGCAAGTCGTCGAGCGGCCAGCGGGGGCGCGGCGCCAGGGACACGGGGTCGGCCTGACCCGCGCGCAAGCGCTCCAGCCCGGCCCAGGCGACCATAACGGCATTGTCGGTGCACAGGCGCAGCGGCGGGGCCAGCAGGGGCAGCGACGTGGCGGCGGCGAGGGAGGCGCGCACCGCCTGGTTGGCCGCGACGCCGCCGGCAATGACCAGCGCCGTGGCCTCGGGCAGCATGCGCAACGCATGACGGGCGCGGTCGGCCAGCACGGCGGCCACGCTGGCCTGGAAGGAGGCGGCCATGTCCTCGGGCCGGAACCCGCCCTTGGCCACGGCCTGGGCGACGGCGGTCTTGAGGCCGCTGAAGGAGAAGTCGCAACCGGGCCGGCCCAGCATCGGCCGCGGCAGCTTCACGGCCCGGGGATCGCCCGAGGCCGCCAGCCGCTCCAGATGCGCGCCGCCGGGCCAGGGCAGGCCGAGCAGCTTGGCCGCCTTGTCGAAGGCCTCGCCCACCGCGTCGTCCAGCGTGGTGCCGAGGCGACGGTAGCGGCCCAGCCCCAGCACGGCGACGCATTGGCAATGCCCGCCGGAGACCAGCAGCAGCAGGTAGGGATAGGCCGGTGCCTCCGGGAAGAGGCCCGGCAGCCGCGCGGTCAGCGCATGCGCCTCCAGGTGGTTCACGCCGATGAAAGGGAGCCCGGCGCCCAGCGCCAGCCCCTTGCCGAAGCTGGCGCCCACGACGAGGCCGCCGATCAGCCCCGGCCCCGCCGTGGCGGCGATGCCGCCGAGACCGGAGGTCCGCAGCCCGGCCTGATCCAGCACGCCCTGCACCAGCCCGCCCAGCCGCTGGAGATGCGCCCGCGCCGCGATCTCCGGCACCACGCCGCCGAAGCGGGCATGCTCGGCCGACTGGGTGAAGACCGCCTCGGCCAGGATGCGCCCCTCCGCGTCGAGCACGGCGGCCGCCGTCTCGTCGCAGCTGGATTCGATCCCCAGGGTGGGTCGCATGCGGGTTCCGTTCCTCACCGCCGCCCTATATGACGCGGCGATGTCTTCCGCCATGCCGGGCTCCGCTTCCGCGCCCCATTCCAAGATGCGCTCCCTGCCGTTGCGCGTCGGCACCCGCGCCTCGCCGCTGGCCCTCTGGCAGACGCGGCACTTCCTCGAGATCATCATCGGCTTCTGCCCTGTGCTGCGCGGCGTGAACGCCTTCGAGGAGCACCCGATCCGCACCACGGGCGACGCGATCCAGAATCGCCGCCTGTCGGAGATCGGCGGCAAGGGGCTCTTCGCGAAGGAAATCCACGAGGCGCTGCTCGACGGCCGCGTGGACTTCGCCGTCCACAGCCTGAAGGACCTCGAGACCGAGATGCCGCCCGGCATCGTCCTCGCCTGCACGCTGAAGCGCGAGGATGCGCGCGACGCCCTCATTCTCGGTCCCGGCTGCGGCCTGCCGGATGCGGGCGATCCCTATGCCTGCCTGCCGGCCGGCGCGGTCATCGGCTCCTCCTCGCTGCGGCGGCAGTCGCAGCTGCTGGCGGCGCGGCCGGACCTCCAGGTCGTGACGCTCCGCGGCAACGTGCAGACGCGGCTGGCCGCCATCCATGCCGGCGAGGTCACGGCGAGCCTCCTCGCGCTCGCCGGCCTCAGGCGCCTGGGCCTGGAGCACGAGGCCGCCCTGGCGCTCGACCCCGAGGCCATGGTGCCCGCCGCCGGCCAGGGCATCGTCGCCATCACCTGCCGCGAGGGCGATACCGAATTGCTGGAGCTCCTCTCCGGCATCGAGGACCGCGAGGCCTCCGCCGTCTCCAAGGCCGAGCGCGCGCTGCTGGCGGCGCTGGACGGCTCCTGCCGCACCCCCATCGGCGGCCATGCGCGGCTGCTGCCGGACGGGATCCTGCACCTGACGGGCCTCGTCGCGCGGGCCGATGGGAGCTTTCTGCTGAAGCGCACCATCCACGGCGCGGTCGCCGACGCGCGGCGCCTCGGCACCGCGCTCGGCGAAGAGCTGCGGCTGGACAGCCCGGCGGATATTTTTGCCTAGCGGCGTTCTGATCACCCGCCCGGAACCGGGCGCGGCGGAGACCGCCGCGCGCGTCGCGGCGCTCGGCCTGCGCCCCGTGCTGGCACCCGCGATGGTGCTGGCGCCCCGGCCCTTCACCCCCGTCCGGGCCCAGGCCCTCCTGCTCACCAGCCGCGCCGCCGCCCGTGCGGTCGCGCCATGGGACATCCCGGTCCTCGCGGTTGGCGAAGCGACGGCCGAGGCCGCCCGCAACCAGGGATTTTCCGAGGTCTGCGCCGCCGACGGCGATGCCGCGGCTCTCGCCGCCCTCTGCGCCGCCCGCCTCGATCCGGCGGCCGGCCCGCTGCTGCTGGCGGTGGGCGGGGGCTATTCGGTGGACCTGGCCGCCGCGCTGCGCGCCCGGGGCTTCCGAGTCATCCGACGCGTCGCCTATGCCGCTGTGGAATCAGTGGTTTTTCCGGCAGAAGCCGCCACCGCCCTTCGCAACCGCGAATTATCACATGCGTTGTTCTTCTCGCCGCGAAGTGCGGGGTGTAGCGTCCGCGCCCTGACCGCTTCCGGCCTGTCGGAGGCGTTGTGCGGGATCGAGGCGATCGCCATCAGCCCGCGCGTCGCCGCCGTCCTGGACGGCCTGCGCTGGCGCTCCGTCCGGATCGCCCGCCGGCCGGACCAGGATCACATCTTGGAGTTGCTTGGCCCGCCATGACCCCCGCCCCCCCTCGCAAGCTCCCCATCGACCCGGCCTGGGTCGCGCTCGCCGTCGCCGCCCTCGTGCTGCTCGCCGCCTCGGCCTGGCTGGCCCGCACCCGCCCCGAGCCGGAGCGCCGCGTCGAAGCGGAACCCGCCGTGGCCGCGCGGC
>JAQGHZ010000377.1 GCA_028291485.1 Rubritepida sp.
GGCGTGCGCACGCCGATGCAATGGTCGCCCGACCGCAATGGCGGCTTCAGCCGCGTGAACCCGGCGAGTCTCGTGCTGCCCGCGATCATGGACCCGGTCTATGGCTACGAGGCCGTGAACGTGGAGGCGCAGTCGGCCGACCAGCACTCGCTGCTGAACTGGACGCGGCGTATGCTGGCGGTGCGCAAGCGCCACCACTCCTTCGGGCGCGGGACCTTCGGCTACCTCTCTCCGGGTAATCGCAAGATCCTGGCCTATCTGCGCGAGCACGAGGGCGAGACGATCCTCTGCGTCTGCAACCTGTCGCGCACCGCGCAGGCCGTGGAACTGGACCTTGCCGGCTTCGCCGGGCGCGTGCCGGTGGAGCTGGTTGGCGGCTCCTCCTTCCCGCCGATCGGGCAGCTGAACTACCTGCTGACCCTGCCAACCTACGGCTTCTACTGGTTCCTTCTGGCCACGGAGGCCGCCATGCCCAGCTGGCACACCCCGGCCCCCGAGCCGATGTCGGAGCTCTCGACGCTGGTGCTCCGCAAGAGCCTCTCGGAAGTCCTGGCGCCCGCATCGCTGAAGACCATCGAGGTCGACATCCTGCCGCCCTACCTGTCGCGCCGCCGCTGGTTCGCCGGCAAGGGCGCCGAGGTAACGCAGACGCGCCTCGCCTTCGTGGAGGCCATGACCGGCCGCGGCGGAGCGGAGGTGCTGCTGGCCGAGGTGGAGGCGGCCGACGCCACTGGCCTGGGCCGCTACCTCCTGCCCCTGGGCATCGCCTGGGAGGACGAGACCAGTTCCCCGTTGCCGCAGCAGCTCGCCCTGGCACGCATCCGCCGCGGCCGGCGCGTCGGCGTCCTGACCGACGCCTTCGCGCTGGATGCCCTGCCGAGTTCCGTCCTCCGCGGACTGCGCGAGCATGCGGTGATGCCGCTGAGCCAAAGCGAGATCCGCTTCCTGCCGACCTCGGCCTTCGACGGCGTGGAGATCCCGGCGGATGCGGAAATCCGCCGGCTCTCCGCCGAGCAGTCGAACTCCTCGCTCATCATCGGCGAGCAGGCGGTGCTGAAGCTGGTGCGCCGTGTCACCGAGGGCATCAGCCCCGAGACCGAGATGACACGCCACCTGACCGAGCGCGGATTCGGCCAGACCGCGCCCCTGCTGGGCGAGGTCGTGCGCGTGACGGCGGATGGCGTGCCCCGCACGCTTGTCGTGCTCCAGGGCTTCGTGCGCAACCAAGGCGACGGCTGGGGCTGGACCACCGAACTCCTCAGCCGCGTCATCGACACCATGGCGGTCGCCGATCCCCCCTCCGAGGCGCAGGACGGGGTCTTCAGCAACTATCTGGCCTTCGCCACCGCGCTGGGCCGGCGCCTGGCCGAGATGCATGCGGTGCTGGCGCAGGACAGCGACAATCCCGCCTTCCAGCCCGAGCCGGCCACGGCACAGGACGCCAAGGCCTGGGGCAAGGCGGCCGGCGCGCAGATCGAGCTGGCCCTGAAGGCGCTGGGCGCGGTGAAGAGCTGGAACTCCGAGACCCACAAGACCCACGCCGAAAACCTGCTGTCGCGGCGCAAGGAGTTGCTGCGTGCCGTGGAACATCTGGCCAATGCCGCGAAGGGCACGTTGAAGACGCGCGTGCATGGCGACTTCCACCTGGGCCAGGTGCTCGTGGTCCAGGGCGATGCCTGCATCATCGATTTCGAGGGCGAGCCCGCGAAGCCGCTCGACCAGCGCCGCGCCAAATCCTCGCCGATGCGCGACGCGGCGGGGCTCCTGCGCTCCTTCGACTACGCCGCGGCCGCCGCGGGCGCGGAGCGCCAGGGCGTGCAGGGTCTCCCCCCCGACCGGGCCGTCGCCCTGTTGGAGCACTTCCGGCAGAGCGCCACCGAAAGCTTCCTCGCCGCCTATCGCGAGGCGCAGGCCCAGGCGCCCAGACCTTGGGTGACCGCTGAAGCGGAAGCCGCGCTGCTCGACCTCTTCCTGCTGGAAAAGGCCGCCTACGAGGTCTGCTACGAGGCGGCCAATCGGCCGGGCTGGCTGCACATCCCGCTGCGGGGCCTCGAGGAACTCGCCACCCGCGTCCTCGATCAGGAGATGGAGCATGGCTGAGCCGAACCTCCACCCGGAAGCGATCTGGTCCCTGATCGACGGCCGCCATGGCGACCCTTTCTCCATCCTGGGCCCGCACACGACGGAAGCGGGCTCGATCGTGCGGGCCTTCCTGCCGGGGGCCAGCGCCGTCACGTTGCTGTCCGGCGGCACCGCCGTGCCAATGACGCCGATCCATCCCGCCGGGCTCTTCGCCGGCGGGATCGAGCCAGGCCCCTACCGCCTGCGCATCGACTGGAACGGCACGATCCAGGAGACCGAGGACCCCTACAGCTTCGGCCCCCTGCTCGGCGACCTCGACCTGCATCTGCTGCGCGAGGGCCGGCACCAGGATATCGGCCGCTGCCTCGGCGCGCATCCGATGGTGGTGGACGGCATCGCCGGCGTGCGCTTCGCCGTCTGGGCGCCCAATGCCCGCCGCGTCTCGGTCGTCGGCGACTTCGACAGCTGGGACGGGCGGCGCCACCCGATGCGGCTGCGCCACCATGCCGGCGTGTGGGAGCTGTTCATCCCGCGCCTGCTGCCGGGCACGGTCTACAAGTACGACCTGCTCGACGCCCATGGCCAGGCGCTGCCGATGAAGGCCGATCCCCTGGCCTGGCAGGCGGAGCCGCCGCCCGCCACCGGTTCGATCGTCGCCGATACCGGGCGCATTATCCCGCCTCGCCCGCTGAAGGTCTCCGGCGATCCCGCGCTCAAGCCCATGTCGGTCTACGAGGTGCATCCGGGTTCCTGGGCGCGCGGCGACGGCAATGTGGCGCTCGACTGGGAGGAGCTCGGCGACAAGCTCATCCCCTATGTGAAGGGCATGGGATTCACTCATCTCGAATTCCTGCCGATCATGGCGCATCCCTTCGGCGGCTCCTGGGGCTACCAGCCGCTGGGGCAATTCGCGACGCATGCGCCCTTCGGCGCGCCTGAGCATTTTTCCCGCCTCGTGGAACGCT
>JAQGHZ010000380.1 GCA_028291485.1 Rubritepida sp.
GTCATGGGCGGCGTATAGTTCCAGCCTGACGTCCAGGGCACATAGCGGCCCAGGCCCGCGGCCGGCGCCGGGTAGGTGGTCGGGTCCGGTGCCGTCACCTGCTGGCCAGGCGAGCGCGAATAGTAACCGCAGCCCGACAGCATCGGCACGGCCAGGAGAATCAGTGCACGCTTCATGCCGCGAATGCAGCACGCGGTGGCGCCCTGGTCCATCACCCGTGAGGTCAGCCGATCACGAAACGCGTCAGCACCCAGGCGAGGAAGAAGCCCGTCCCGGCGGCGGCGGCGAGTTGCACCGGCAGGGCCGCCGTGCGCGGTCGCGCCGTGATCCGGATGGTCCGCGGCATGGGCGGAATGCGGAGATCGTCGTAGGAGAGGGTCGTGCTCATAGGCATGATCGAAACACGAACATTCAGGCAACGCAAGCGGATTTTTCGCGGTTTGTTCTCATTCGTTTGCCATCCTCAAAACCGGGCAGCCGCGCCACGAGAACACCAGGTCATGACGCCGGTCGGGCGGCACCGGCCGCAGTCGCGGCCGGATTCTCCGCCGGTTACTCCGGCTTCCTGGCCTCGGCTCCACCTTCCTCGCCTGGCAGCGCGAAGCCGGCGATCGCCTGCCACACGCGCAGCACGAAGGCGTCGTCGCGACCGCCCTGCCCGATCGCCCGCTGCGCCACGAAGAGCTGCAGCGCCTGTGCCGCCAGCGGCACCGGCAGTGACGATTCCCGCGCCATCGCCTCCACCAGCCCCAAATCCTTCACGAAGATGTCGCCCGCCGAGAGCGGCGTGTCGTCGCCCGCCAGCACATGCGCCATCCGGTTCCTGAACATCCACGACGCGCCCGCCGCGCCGTTCACCACGCCATAGACCGTGTGGGGGTCGAGCCCCGCGCGCAGCGCCAGCGCCATGGCCTCGGCCGCCGCCGCGATGTGCACGCCGGCGAGGAGCTGGTGCACCACCTTCATGGCCGCCCCCTGCCCCGGCTCGGCGCCCAGGTTCCACACCTGCCCCGCCACCGCGTCGAGCATCGGCTTCGCCGCCGCGAAGGCGGCCTCGGACCCGCTCGCCATCACCGTCATGCGCCCCTCGCGCGCCGCGACCGCCCCGCCCGAGACCGGCGCGTCGAGGTAGAGCAGCCCGCGCGATGCGGCCTCCGCCGCCAGCTTCTTCGCATCCGCCGGCGCCATGGTCGCCGAGCAGATCAGCACGCCGCCCGGCGCCGCGCGCTGCGCGGCCCCTCCCTCTCCGAACAGCGCCGCATTCGCCTGCGCCGCGTTCACCGTCAGCACCAGGACGGCCGCCTGTCCCTCGTCGAGATCCACCCCGCGCGCCACGGCACGGTTGCCGAAGGCCTTCCGCGCCGCCTCGCTCGGGTCCACGCCCGTCACGTCCAGCCCGGCCCGCAGCGCGCTCGCGGCCACGCCGCCGCCCATGCTCCCCAGCCCGATCACCGCGCACTTCATCGCAACACCCTTCCCCTGTTTCCCTTGGGCCCTTGCTCCGCCACCCGCCCAGGTCATACCTTCCCGAGCATGCGAACGCCCCGCCTCATCCTGGCTGGCCTGCTGGCCAGCTTGGCGCCCACGACCCTGCTTGCCCAGACCGCCCTCCCGCCCGGGCGCGTCTATGTCGCGCGCGAGGGCGGCACCACGAGCATCGTCATCTTCGGCCGCATCTCGTCCGAGACCGAAGGCGCCTTCACCGCCGCCGCCGCCGCCAACCGCGGCGCGCGCGTGGTGCTGAACAGCGGCGGCGGCTCGCTGACGCCGGCGCTCAACCTCGGCCGCTTCATCCGCGAGAACCGCCTGCAGACCTACGTGCCCGACGCCTCAGGCTGCTTCTCGGCCTGCTCGCTGATCTGGCACGCCGGCACGGAGCGGCATATCGGCCAGGGCGCGCGGATCGGCTTCCACGCGGCCTATGTCGCGCAACAGGGCGGGCCGGGACAGGTCAGCAGCTCCGGCAATGCGGTGATCGGGGCCTATCTCAGCCGCCTCGGCTACAATGACGGCGCGATCCGCCTCTTCACCGCCGCGCCGCCCAACCAGATCGTCGTGGTGAAGCCGAGCCAGTTCGAGCAGAACGGCGTGACGGTGCGCCAGACGGCCGCGCGCCTGCCGCCGCCGCCCGCCGACGCCCCCGCCACGGCCGGCGCACCCGGCAGCTTCGCCGGCATCTGGGTCGGCCAATACCAATGCGGCAAGGACTTCGTCACCGCCCGCATGTCGGTGCGCGAGGACGGGTCGAGCCTGATGGCGAAGTTCGACTTCGGCCCCTCGCAGGGCGCGCCGACGGCGCCGCGCGGCTCCTACAGGATGCGGGGATCCCGGCAGCAGAACGGCGCGGTGGAACTCGCGCCGGACGGCACGCCGAGCCTGCCGCAGGGCGCGCGGGCGGTGTCGATGACCGGGACCGTCACGGGCGACACCTTCGCCGCAAGGATCTCCAGCGACGCCTGCTCGCCGGTGACGCTGCGGCGACTGCGCTGAAGCGCGACCAGCTTCGGCGATCGCGCTTTAAATCAGCTTGCGCTTCCGCGACCGCGCCGGCGGGTCCATCGGGATCATCATCCCGCTCGCGTCCAGCCCCAGCCGCGCCAGCAGCTTCGCCTGCTCGATGGCGCAGCGATAGCCTTCCAGGACCGGGATGTCCCAGCCCGCCTCGCCCAGCCGCTTCTGCAGGAAGGGCTGCATCCAGTAGGCCGCCGAGCAGCCCAGGATCAGCACCTCCGCGCCGTCCTCCTCGATCGCGGCCTCGGAGGCCTCGAAGGCCGCCTCCAGCATGGCGCTGTGCTCGCCGGCCAGCGCCTTGGCGCGCTCGGAGGCGATGGAGGGGCGGTTCGCATTGGCCGGGCGCGGAAGCGGAAAATCGATGTTGCGGATGCCCGTGCAGCGCTCGGTGAAGCGGTACTCCACGACCAGCTTCGCCATCTGCACGTTGTGCTTTTCCGAGATGTCGATGATGCCGAAGCGGTTCCCGATCATACCAGCCACATGCATCTGCGCATGCGCGCAGGAGGTCACGGGAATGCCGTAGCGACGACCGATCTCGCGCGATTCCTGAAAGCCGGGATCGCCGCCGCCGAGCAGCACGATGGCGTCATACTTCCCGCTCTCGCAGCCCTCGCGGACCAGCGGCAGCCGATTGGCGCCGACGATCAAGAATTCTGCCAGCGCCTCGACGGCCCAGTCGCCGTGCGTGGCCTGCGCACCGGCATTCACGTCCCACTCCACATCGGCCAGCAGGTGCGCGACGTTCTCGTAGTCCATCACGAGCTGCTCGCGCGTGCCGCTCGCCGGGCGCAGCGAATACGATCCGGGACTCAGCCGGAAGGCGTTGATCAGCAGCAGGCGGGGTTTGTTCGGCATCAGGGGACTTCCTTGTTTTCGGCGCCACGCAGCGCCAGGGCAACGATCGCCGCCACGACGGCCAGCTGCGCGGCGCAGACCGCGAAGGCCAGCGTCCAGCTTCCGCTCAGCGAGACGAGGAGCGCGAAGCCAACGGGGGCGAGGAGATAGGCGAGGAAGGTGAAGAGCGTGGAGCCGGCGGTCGCGGCCGATATCTGCGAGGGCGGCGCGAGGCGCGCGACCTCGGAGAGGTAGATGCCGTTCCAGCTCGCCGCCAAAAAGCCCGTCAGGCCGGCGAGGAGATGGACGGCGGGGAGCGGCAGGTCGTCCGGCATGGCGCCGAAGGCCGCCGTCGCGATCGCCGCCGCAACCGACTGGATCATCAAGTGCCGCATGGGCCGGCCCATCCGGTCCGCGATCCAGCCCAGCACGATGCGCGCCACGACGCCCGCGCCGAGCATGGTGGCGAAGACGCCGCCGGCCTGCACGAGGGAGACGCCGTGCGTGATGGTCAGCCAGGTCACTGTGAAGGTGAAGAGGCAGCCCTGCACCACCGCGAAGGAGACGGCGAGCGTGGTGAGCGGCGGCAGCGCGGGGTGGTGCGTCAGCGCGAAGATGGGCGCGAGCCAGGTCTGGCGCTGGAAGACCACGTGCAGGTTGAGCTTTTGGGTGGGGTCGCGCTCAGCGTCGAGCGCAGCCTTGAAGGGTTGGATGGACGCGGCGGCGGCCAGGGCGATGACGACCGCGACCAGGATGCCCGCCATCCAGCCATGATCGGTGGAGATGGGCGTGAGGATGAGGCCGGCGGCAGCCCCGCCCAGCGGTGCGCCGGCCTGCTTCACGGAGAAGATCAGCGCCCTGTGCTTCGGCGGCGCCGTCGCCGCCAGGATACGGCTGCCCGCTGGTGGCGAGGGCCCGTAGCCGATGCCCAGGAAGAGCGAGGCGATGAGCAGCGCGCTCGCCGTGCCGAAGCCCGCGAGCACGATGGCGCAGGCCGAGACCAGCGCGCCGATCTGCAGCGAGCGCACCGGCCCCCATCGCGTGAGAAATGGGCCACCAAGCAGCAGGAACAGCGCCGTCCCCGCAGCGACGAGGGCCGAGAGATGGCCGATGCTCTCAGGCGACATGCCGGCGTCGCGCGTGATCAGCGGCGCGACCACGGTGAGGCTCTGGGCGAGGAAGGCGGCCACCGTCTGCATCAGCAACGTGGCGTAGAGCGCCCCGATCCAGGCGGGAATCCTCATACGGACATGGTCGAAGGCAAGGCCTTGCGAGGAGGGGATTTGTCGGACACGCTAAACGAACATATCACGTGAATTTGTTACTGCGAGAGACCCCCTGGATGCCACGTCACATTGCCTGCCTGTCCTTCGACTTCGACACCTGGTCCGGCCTGGTCGCACGCGGGCTGGACACGCCCTCGCCGGTCTCGCGCGGCGAATTCGGCGTGGTGGGGGCGGGCCGCATTCTCGACCTTCTCGCGAGCCGCGGCATCCGGTCGAGCTGGTATGTGCCCGGCGTCGTCATCAAGACCTATCCCGAGGCCTGCGCCCGCGTGGTGAAGGCCGGCCACGAGATCGGCCACCACGGCTGGAGCCACGTGCCGCCCGCGCAGCTCGATGCGGCGCGCGAGGTCGACGAGTTCGCCCGCGCGATGGAGGCGATCGTCGAGCTGACGGGCCGCAAGCCGCAGGGCTACCGATCACCCTCCTGGGACATCAGCGACCGCACCATCGACCTGATCCTCAGCCACGGCCTGGCCTATGACAGCAGCATGATGGGGCACGACTGCCACCCCTATTTCGCGCGCCGCGGCGACGTGGTGAAGGCGGACGCGCCGATGGTCTTCGGCGAGACGACTGATCTCGTGGAGATCCCCATCTCCTGGTCGCTCGACGACTTTCCGCACTTCGAGTTCCTGCGCAGCAAGGACGGGCTGTTGCCTGGGCTGCAGAACGCCAGCGGCGTGCTGGAGAACTGGGTCGCCGATTTCGAGTACATGCGGCGGACCGAGGAATGGGGCGCGCTGGTCTACACCTTCCATCCCTATGTCATCGGGCGCGGCCATCGCATGACGATCCTCGAGAAGCTAATCGACGCGCTCACGGCGATGGGCGCCGAATTCATGACGCTCGACGAGTTGCAGACCGAGTTCCGCGGGCGCTCCAAAGAAGGCCAGGCGTGATGCATCGACGCACCCTTCCCCTGGCGCTGGCGGGCACCCTCGCCGCCCCCGCTGTCCTGCGAGCTCAGGCCTGGCCGGCGCGCTCCATCCGCATCGTCGTCCCCGTGCCGCCCGGCGGCGGCACGGACATGATCAGCCGCCTCCTCCAGCCGCAGCTCCAGGCGCGGCTGGGCCAGAACATCGTCATCGAGAACCGGCCCGGCGGCGGCAGCACCATCGGCACCAACCTCGTCGCGAACTCGGCGCCGGACGGGTACAACCTGCTCGCCATCGACAGCGCGATCGCGGTGAACCCCTTCCTCTACACGCGGCTGCCCTTCGACACGCAGCGCGACCTGCAGCCGGTCTCGCTGCTGGCGACGGCGCCGGTGATCCTGGTCACGCATCCGAGCTTCGCGCCGAAGACGCTGGCGGATGTGCTGGCCTATCTCCGCGCCAATCCGGGCAAGGTGAATTTCGCCTCCGGCGGCAACGGCGCCTCCACGCATCTCTCTGGCGAGATGCTGCGGATGGTGGCGAATGTCGACATCGTCCATGTCCCCTTCGCCGGCACCGGGCCGGGCGTGACGGCGGTCCTCAGCGGCACGGTGCAGATGATGTTCGCAGGCATCAGCTCGACCCGGCAGCATGTCGAGACCGGTCGACTCAACGCCATCGCGGTGACGGGCGGCGCCCGCTCGCCCGCGCTGCCCAACGTGCCGACCTTCGCGGAATCCGGCCTGCCGGGCATGAGCGCCGAGACAATCTGGGGGTTCTGGGCGCCCACCGGCACGCCGCCCGAGATCGGCGAGCGGCTGGCGCGCGAGGTGAAGGAGATCCTGGCCATCCCGGAGATCCGCGCCCGCGCCATCGACCTCGGCTTCGTGCCCGAGGGCTCCACCCCGGCCGAGTTCCGCGAGCGCTTCGCGCGCGAGCTCGCCACCTGGGGGCCCATCGTGCGGCAGTCAGGGGCGCGAGCCGACTGATGAAGGCTGTTCTCATCTCCGGCGGGGGCGGCGGAATCGGCAGCGCCGCCGCGCGGGCCTTCGCCACTGTGGGCTATGCCGTGGCCGTCCTGGATCTGGATGCCGGCCTCGCCGAAGCCGCCGCGGCTTCCGTCCGCAGCGCGGGCGGTCAGGCCATCGCCATCGCGGCCGACATCCGGGAGGACGCGGCCGTCGCCGCCGCCGTGGAGCGGACGGTCGCCGAGTTCGGCCGGCTGGATGCGCTCTACAATTGCGCCGGCGGCACCAACCCGAAGGACGGCACCGTCACCGAGGTGCCGCTGGAGATCTTCGAGGCCACCATCAACCTCGACCTGCGCGGCACCTTCCTCTGCTGCCGCCACGCCATTCCGGCCATCATCGCCTCGGGTGGCGGCGCGGTGATCAACATGTCCTCCGGCGCGGCGCTGCGCGGGGCCAGCCCGTACCACGTCTACAGCGCGGCCAAGGGAGCGATCATCTCGCTGACCCGGGCGATGGCGGGCACCTATGCCAAGGACAACGTCCGGGTGAACTGCATCGCCTCCGGCCGCGTGCAGACCGACCGCATCATCCGCACCTGGGGCACGCTGGAGCAGGCCGCCCAGAGGGGTCCAAAGGACGGCGGCGACCCGCAGGACCCGGTGGGCCGCCAACGCGAATACCCCTTCTGGATCGGCGAGCCCGGGCATATCGCGGCCACCGCCGTCTTCCTCGCTTCCGACGGCGCCCGGATGATCACGGGCGCCACCATCCCCGCAGACGGTGGACGATCGAACTACTGATGACCCATCCCACGCTACCTGGCCCGAACATGTCCTTCCACATGGCCAGCGACGGCATCCGCCTCGCCTGGCGCATGGATGATTTCACGAAGCCCTGGCTCGCCCCGCGCGAGCCGATCCTGCTGCTGCATCCCGCCATGGGCGAGTACCGGCGCTGGTACGGCTGGATCCCCATCCTGGCGCAGGAATACCCCGTGCTCTCGCTGGAGCTGCGCGGGCACGGCGCCTCCGAAATTCCGGACGAGAGCAAGCCCATCACCGTCGAGCGCCTGGCCGACGACGTGCGCGAGCTGCTGGACGCGCTGGAGGTTCCGCGCGTCCATCTTGTCGGCAATTCGGCGGGCGGCTATGTCGGCCAGCGCCTCGCCATGGAAGACCCGCAGCGTATCGCGACGCTGATGCTCTTCGCCTCCACCCCCGGCCTGCGGAACAGCAAGGCGCACCTCTGGCCGGCCGAAATCGCCCGCGTCGGCATCGAGAACTTCGTCCGCGCCACGGCCCATGACCGTTTCCCGGCCGACGCCGATCCTGACCTCGTGGACTGGTTCTGCCGCCAGACCGGCACCAACGATCCGGCCTGGATCGGCCGCTTCGTCACCCACATGTCCAGCCGCGAATGGACGCAAGACCTGCCGCGCATCACCTGCCCGACACTCATCGTGGCACCTGGCCACGAGCCCATCGGCTCGCACAACCAGTACGAGGTCATGCGCGACCTGATCCCCAATGCCGAACTGCTGACCTACGAGGGCATGCCCCACAACCTCGGCGACGCCGTGCCCGATCGCTGCGCGCTGGACGTCCTCGCCTTCCTCGAGCGAGCCATTCCGGCAACACTGTGACAAAATTCTTAGGTCTTTACTATTTCTATTGATTTTACCTGTTACGATGCTTGTGCATCCATCCTGGTCCGTGCCGCTTCATGATCCAGACCCGCCGTTCCCTGGCCCGCTCCTTCCTCTACGGATCGGCTTCGGCCTTTCTTGCCTCCGGTGCCGCCTCCGCGCAGACGCGGGTCGCCGCCGCGCAGATCCCCGCGCCCGTCATCCTGCCGCCGCTGACCGTGCTCGACACGCGCGACCAGCTCCGCGTCGCGCAATCCTCCCTGCCCCTCAACCACCGCAACCGTGCCGCCGTGGAGCGCACGCTGGAGCGGCTGGACGATATGAGGCTCGACCTTTCCACCGGCCGCACGATCCTGGTGAACATCGCGGCCGCCGAACTCATCGCCTATGAGGGCGGCGTGGAAGTGCTGCGCTCGCGCGTGGTCGTCGGCGCCGCGCGGACCCGCACGCCGCAGCTTGCGACCTATGTCGGCACGGTGCGGTTCAATCCGCCCTGGTACGTGCCGGCCAGCATCGCGCCTGAGATCCGCGCCCAGGGCGCCGTGGGCTTCACCCAGATCGGCGGCCGGCTGATCCAGCCGCCGGGACCGACCAACCCCCTCGGCCCGCTGCGCATCGGACTCGAGGATTCCGACGGCATCTTCCTGCACGGCACCAACCGGCCGGGCGTTTTCGTGCGGCCCGGCCGCGCGCTGTCGCATGGCTGCGTGCGCGTGGAGCGCGTGCGCGACCTCGCGGCCTGGCTGCTGGACACGCCGCCGGCCTCGGTGGACGCCACTCTGGCAACGGGCCGCACCCAGGACGTCCACCCGCTCCAGGAGGTGCAGGTGGCGCTGGCCTACCTGACGATCTGGCCGGACCGCGGCAGGCAGCTGGTGGCCTATGCGGACAACTACGGGCTGGATGCGCCGGGCGTGCGGCGCGCGTCGTTCCGGCGGGTCCACCGGGCGGCGCCACCGACCGTGGAGCAGATGGAGGCGGCGGCGCGGTTGCCGCCGCAGGAAGACAACCCGCTCTGACTTGAGAGGGGCTCCGCCTCTCAAACTCTCCCCAGGGCTTTTGGCCCTGAACGCGCCTGCCCGAATGCGGGGCCGCAGAAGGTGAGCTGAGACCTTTGGAAACCGGAAGTTTACTCCGCCGCCGGGCGCACGGCCGCCTGCGGCATGAGGTGCCGCACCCGGGGCGCGACCTCCTCCTGCAGCAGCCGCAGCGAGTTCTTCCATGCTCCCGGGTTCTCCGAATAATCGAAGCCGAAGACCAGGATCGAGCCGAAGCCGCCGACCTCCTCGTAGACCTTCTCCAACTTCTCGGCCACCGTCTTCGGCGAGCCGATCAGCCAGTTGCGGCGCGCGCAGTACTCCATCGTCACGTCGCTGTCGGGCACCTCGGGGCTGTGCTTGAGGTATTCGAGGAAGCCGAAATTCGCGAGCAGCGGGAGGAAATATTCCTCCATCATCCGGCCCATCATGCCGCCCACCGAGAGGCGCCAGGCCTCCTCGTCCGTGTCAGCGACAAAGACCTCGCGCACCAGCCGCCAGTCGCGCCGGTCCGGCGTGCGGCCCGAGCGGCGGGCGCCCTCCTCCACCGCATCCCAGTGGCTGGCGACATAGGCCGGATTGAGGTTGAGGCTCATGGGCAGGAAACCCCGCTCGCCGGCCAGCTTCAGCGTGTCGGAATTCTTGCTCAGCCCCGCCACGCCGATCGGCGGATGTGGCGCCTGTAGCGGTTTGATGTGCGGCTTGAGGAAGCCGAACATCGGGTCGATCTTGCTGACGTTCCAGTACTTGCCCTCATGCGTCCAGGGCCCGTCCTCGGTCCAGGTGCGCAGGATGATCTCCAGCGCCTCACGGGTCATGTCCCGGTTCTGACCCGACATGCCGTCGACGTGGAAGGTCGCCCAGTCGCTGGGCAGGCCGGAGGCGGCGACGCCGAAATTCAGCCGCCCGCCGGAGATGTGGTCCAGCATGGCGACGCGGTTCGCGAGCTCCACCGGGTGGTGATAGGGGAGGAGAAAGCCGCCGGGGCCGAGACGGATGTTCTTCGTCTCCCGAAACGCCTGGGCGATCAGCAGGTCGGGCGCCGGATGCGGCTCCCAGGGGGCGGTGTGATGCTCGCCGACCCAGGCCTCCTTGTAGCCCATCCCGTCGAGCCATCGCAGGACCTGCAGGTCCCATTCGTGCCCATCGCGCAGCGAACGCTCGGGCGGGTGCGAGGGCATGGTGAAGAACCCGAAATCCATCGTGCTTTCCTCCGCTTTTCTTGTTGGAGGCGCACGCCGGCTGACGGCGCTCCGCCGTCAGCTTAATCCCCTGGAATGCATTGCCCAACTGCACGGCATGCGGTGCAGCATGACGGCTTGTCTTATCGGAAGGCGGCATGGGCGGGCGGCGGCATGACGGGGACGTGCTGATTACCGACGCCTCTGCGCCGCCCGCCAAAGGCCGCGTGTGTGTCGCTATGGTCCATGGTGACGTGATCCTCGCCACGTTCGCCTACCGCGCCGGTAGGCGCGGTGGCTGGAGCCCTCTACGGCCGGGACATCGAGGCAAAGCATGCTGCCCGCCAGAGCCGCCCCCTGCCTCTACGCGCCCCCACGCCTTGTTTCTCAAACTGGGGGCATGCTTGCCAAGCTCAATAGTGCCCGATATCGTCAACTCCAACATCAAGAGTTGGGCCGACGCCCAGCGCCAACCTGCTCCCCGAGCAAGGTGGCTTTCTTCCTTCGGAAGAAGATGTGGCCGGTCCGGCAACTAAACGGGACAAGCCACCACGGCGTCATGCGCTCCTCTCTTCGAAGAAGGGGACGAGAATGACTGTCGATAGAATCGAAATTGAGCTGGCCGATGCAAGGTCCCCGGACCTGATTAACCTCGTAACCGCGCTGGACGATTTCTTGAACAAGGTCTGCGGGGTGGAAAGGAATCACGGCTCTCCAATTGATCGGCTAGCGCACGACGACACGCAAATGTTTATCGCGCGGATTGCCGGACAAGCCGTTGGCTGTGCAGGGCTGCAGGTGTTCGCGGATGGTACCGGGGAGGTGAAGCGCATGTATGTCGTCACCGAGGTTCGGACAACTGGAATAGGCAGCAGGCTCCTGACGCGCGTTGTGGAAGCGGCCTTGACCGCCAAGCTGTCGGTTCTGCGGCTGGAAACCACGGAATTTCTTCCCGATGCCCAGAGGCTCTATCGGGCGAAGGGGTTCGTTCCGTGCCCAGCGTATGGCCCTTACGTTTCCAACCCGATCAATTTGTACTTCGAGAGATGGCTGACGAAATGATGGTCGAGGGCGATGTGCCGACAAGGAATAGATGATCAAGTCTGCTTTTAGATGGCGTTGCACGGTCGAGATCGCCTCTCAGACCAGTCTACGCCTAACATGGGGTGGTTACTCCGCCATCGCTAGCATCGTACATGGTTCAGGTCGAGCATTCAGATGGCACGGAGATGCTTGTGTTATTTTTCTTGCATCGAGGAGGCGCGGTTTACTTTCGGAAAGCTCTCAAGGGCAGAAGAGTTGATAGCGCGTGGCGATCCCTACCTGTTGAAGAGGTTGGCAGCCTCATCGCCATGTTGAATAAGGATGAGTAGCGATTTCTCACCAGCCGGTCACACAGTTTGGTGGTAAGGGAGTTCCGTTCGTTCCATGTCCGTTGTGGGTCAAAAGGCGACCTGGAGGGGATGTCCGCTTCCGGCGCAAAGTGCGCGCGCGGAGCAACGCCTGGGGACCGTCATGAAACTTTGCCGCCGCACATTCTTGCAGCTGGCTGCGGGCGGTGCCGCACTGCCAGCCATCTCGCGCACCGCCTTCGCGCAAAAATATCCGACGCGGCCGATCCGGCTTGTGGTTCCATTCGCGCCGGGCGGCGCCTTCGACGCGATCGGACGCCCGTGGGCGGAGAAGATGAAGCCCCTGCTTGGCACTGTGGTGGTTGAAAACATCGGGGGTGGCGGCTCCTCGCTGGGTGCGGCCGCGGTCGCGCGCGCCCGGCCTGACGGCTACACGATTCTGCTCGGCGGGACGCAGACGCACGTCAACGAGACCCTGCTCAAGAGCCGGCCGCTTTATGATCCGGTCAAAGACCTGGTTCCGATTGCAGGCGCGGCGCTGTATTTTCTCGGTATCGCCGTGCATCCCGCGGTGCCGGCCCAAAGCCTCAACGAACTCATCGCTTACGCGAAGGCTAATCCCGGCAAGCTATCCTACGGGCACGCCGGTGTCGGCACGATCCAGCATCTGACCGGTGAGTTGTTCAAATCCCTGGCAGGAACATCCGACATCGTGCAGATACCGTATCGGGGAACGGGACCGGCGATCACGGATCTGGTCGCCGGACAAATTCCCATGGGCATCGTCGGTGTGACCGGGCAGGTGCTCGAATTCCATCGGACCGGCAAGCTGCGCCTTCTTGCCGTCACCAGTCCCACGCATCTCACCGCGGCGCCTGAACTTCCCATTGCGGGTGAACTGGGTTTTCCCGGCCTGACCGTGACGGGGTCCATTGGGCTGCTGGCGCCGACCGGGACCCCGATCGAAATC
>JAQGHZ010000415.1 GCA_028291485.1 Rubritepida sp.
CGCCCGGGCTTCGCGCCGGCGCGCGACGGGCTGAACCAGTCCCTGCGCGCGCAGGGCCGCCTCGCCGAGGTGCCGCGCGAGCAGCTGCCGCGCATCGCCGGCAACGCGCCCGAGCCCATGGGCGCCAGCGGCCAGCTCCGCTCCGAGGCGAACCGCTCCATGGATCCGGTGGTCGCCGAGGCGCTGCTGCGCCAGGCGCTCATTCAGCAGCCCAACGATCCGTGGATCCGGCTCGACCTCGCCCGTGCGCTGCGCCGGCAGGGGCGCGCCGCCGAGGGCCGCTCGGTCATGGAGGAGCAGGTCGCCCGCGATCCGCGCGCCGACAGCCTCTTCGCCGCCGCGCTCTTCGCCGACGAGGACAGCCGGCTGGCCGATGCCGAGGCCTATCTGAACCGCATCCCGCCGACATCACGCAGCCGCGACATGTCGCAGCTCCAGGCGCGCATCCGCACCCAGCGCGACGTGAGCCGCGCGGCCGCGATGATGGCCTCCAACCGGGCCGAGGCGCGGACGCAGCTCCTCACCATCGCCGCCCGGCCCGATCCCTCGGGCGCCACGGCCGCCGCCGTCATCCGTGCCTTCGGCGAGGCCAACGAGCGCTTCGGCGCCGCCGAGGCTGCGCGCGTCGGCGAGGCCGCGAACCGCGCGGGCGGCGCTACGGTGCGCGTGGCCATCGCCGGGGCGCTGCTCGGCGCCGGGCTGGAGGCCGAAGCCCTGGCGCTGGCCGACCAGGCCGATGCCGGAACCCTCACGCCCGAGCAGCGGCGCGACGTCGCCTCGCTGCGCGCCGGCATCGCCGTCCGCGCCTCCGACCGGCTGGACGACGAGGGCCAGCAGGCCCAGGCTTTCGAGCGCCTGCGCCCGGCCCTGGAGCGCGACCCCGACAATGCGGACGCCAACCTCGCGCTGGCGCGTCTCTACCAGGGCAACCGCGATCCCGCCGAGGCCCTGCGCATCGCCGAGGGCGTGCTGGCCCGCAACCCCCGCAACTTCGACGCGCGGCAGGGCGCGGTCAGCGCCGCCATCTCGCTCCGCCAGCGCAGCAAGGCCGAGCAACTCCTGGCCGATGGGCGCGAGTTCTTCCCGAACGACAGCCGCATCTCGCTGATGGAGGCGCGCATTGCCCTTGCCTTCAACCAGGACGACCGCGCCCGCCGCGCGCTGGAGACCGCCCAGGCGCAGCGCCAGGCCGAGATCGGCCAGATCGCCACCCTGCCGTCCGGCGTCACGACCACCACGGCGGGCGGGATGCAGAATCCCTTCGTCCGGCCGGGCGCGGCCGTGCCGCTGCCGACCGTGGACGGGCGGATCGCCGTGGCCCGGCCGGCCGACCGCATCGCCCGCGAGATCGCGCAGGAGCTGGCCGCGCTCGAGGAGATCAATGCGGGGCGCGCGACGATCACCGCCGGCCTGCGGCAGCGTTCGGGCACCCGGGGGCTCGACCGGCTGCAGGAGATCTCGGGGATGGCCGAGGCCGAGGTCACACCGCCGGGCATCGGCGGACGGCTGGCCGCGACCGTGACCGGCTATTCGCTGGATTCCTCCAGCATCGCGACGGACAGGAACACGCTGCAGCGCTTCGGCACCAATGCGGCGAACGGCACGAGCGCCACGCCGCGCACCACCGCCGCGGGCGTGGGCGTCGGCGCCACCTACCGGCGCGGCGACGTCTTCCGCGCGGACATCGGCTCCTCGCCCCTCGGCTTCCCGACCACGACCATCCTGGGCGGGCTGGAAATCGCGCCGCAGATCGGCAGCGTCCGGCTGCGCCTGACCGGCGAGCGGCGTTCCGTGACGGACAGCGTGCTCTCCTGGGCCGGGCTGCGCGACAGCGTGTCGGGCCGCAGCTGGGGCGCGGTGGTCCGCTCGGGCGGGCGGGCGCAGATGGAGATCCCGGTCGGGCCGGGCTACGCCTATGTGGGCGGCGGGTACTCGGTCTTCGAAGGCCAGAATGTCGCCGACAACAACCGCGCGGAGGCCGGCGCCGGCTTCGCCTTTCCGGTCATCGGCTCGATCACCCAGGGGCTGACGATCGGCACGGACCTCGTCTATTTCGGCTACGAGCGGAACCAGCGCGCCTTCACCTACGGCAATGGCGGCTATTTCAGCCCGCAATCCTTCACCTCGGTAAACCTGCCGGTGGATTATCGCGGGCGCTCGGGCGACTTCAGCTACCGGATGGGCGGCACGGTGGGCTACGCGGTGTTTCGCGAGTCGGCGTCGCCGCTCTATCCGAACGACCCGGGGCTGCAGCGCCAGGTCGTGGCCCGGGCGCAGACCGACGCCACCGTCCTGACGAACACGCCCGGGCAGAGCCGCCAGACCTTCGTGGGCGGTCTGCGGGGCGATGTGGATTATGCGATCACGCCGCGGATCAACCTGGGCGCGATCTTCCGCTTCGACAAATCGGCCGATTACGACGAGACGCGCGTGCTGCTGCGGCTGAACGGGCGTTTCTAGGATGCTCGGAATATTTAACTATTTCCAAGGCATATTAACGTAACGGCGAGCGAAATTTATTTGCCTGGGCACGCGGAGGTTGCATCGACATCCATCGATGCAGGCGTTTCATTGGCCGCATGCGCGTCACCTGCGTGCTCGGCACGCGCCCCGAGGCGATCAAGTTGGCTCCCGTCATCCTCGCCCTGCGGGCGCGGGGCATTGGCTGCGACATCGTCTCGACGGGCCAGCATCGCGAGATGCAGGGCCAGGCGCTGGCGGGCTTCGGCCTCGCGCCGGACCACGACCTCGCGCTCATGCGGCCGGACCAGACGCTCACCCATCTGACGGCCGGCGCGCTGGAGGGGCTGGCGCCGCTTCTGCCGGCCCTGCGGCCCGACTGGCTGCTGGTCCAGGGCGATACGACCACGGCCTTCGCCGCCGCGCTGGCAGGGTTCTACGCCGGCGTCCGCGTCGGCCATGTGGAGGCGGGGCTGCGCAGCTGGAATCCGCTGGCGCCCTGGCCGGAGGAGGCGAACCGATCGCTCGTCGCCCGGCTGGCCACGCGGCATTTCGCGCCGACGCCGCTGGCGGCGAAGAACCTGCGGCGCGAGGGAATTTCGCCGCGCGCCATCGCGGTCACGGGCAATACGGGCATCGATGCCTTGCTGATGGCGGCGGCCCGCGTGGCGGGCGACGCGGAACTGGCGGCGCGCTTCGCCTTCCTCGACCCGAAGCGGCGGCTGGTCCTCGTCACCGGCCATCGGCGCGAGAACTTTTCCGGCGGGCTGGACCGGATTGCGCGCGCGGTCGCGGCGCTGGCGGCGCGGCCGGACGTGCAGGTGGTCTTCGCGCTGCACATGAATCCTCGCGCCGAGGCGCCCGCGCGAGCGGCGCTCGGGCATCTGCCGAACGTGCATCTCCTGCCGCCGCAAGGTCATGCGGAGTTCGTCTGGCTGATGAAGAGGGCGCATCTGGTGGTGACCGACAGCGGCGGCGTGCAGGAGGAGGCGCCGAGCCTCGGCCGGCCGGTCCTCGTCACCCGCAACGAGAGCGATCGGCCGGAGGCGATCACCGCCGGCACGGCGAAGCTCGTCGGCACGGACGGCGCGACGCTGCTGCGCGAGGCGGTGCGGCTGCTGGACGACGAGGAGGCCTGGCGGCGGATGGCGCGCGCCGAAAACCCCTATGGCGACGGGCAGGCCGCGTCGCGCATCGTGGAGGCGCTGCTGGCCGAGGGCGCCCGGGCGCCCGCGATCGCGCTGCCGCTGATGGAGGACACCCATCCGGCCAAGCCCATGTTCCGGGGGTCATTGGATGCTGCCGGAATCCGGCCGCAAGGCGGCCGGCGCCGCCCACTCCACCTTCCGGCCGGGTGCGCCGGTGGCGCGGCGAAGCCAAGTCGCCGGAGGCGGCGCCCGGCGCTCGAGGGCACCGATTAAACCGTGAACTGCTCCGCGATGATGCGCTCCGACAGGTTCCGGTCCGGGTCGAACAGCATGGTCATCGTGATGCTGCGATCCTCGCGGACCTCCACGCGGCGCACGTCGCGCACCTCGGTGTAGTCGGCCGTGGCCGAGACGGGGCGCTTCTCCGATTCCAGGACCTCGAAGACCACCCGGGCCGTCGAGGGCAGCAGCGCACCGCGCCAGCGCCGCGGCCGGAAGGCGGAGATCGGCGTCATCGGCAGCAGGTTCGCGTCCAGCGGCACGATCGGCCCGTGCGCCGAGAGGTTGTAGGCCGTGCTGCCCGCGGGCGTGGAGATGAGGATGCCGTCGCAGATGAGCTCCGGCATGCGTTCCTTGCCGTCGATGAGGATGCGCAGCTTGGCCGTCTGCCGCGTCTGGCGCAGCAGCGAGACCTCGTTGACGGCGAGCGAGGCGTGGGTCGTCCCGTCGGAGGAATGCGCGCGCATGCGCAGCGGGTGCAACTGCGCCGCCTGTGCGGCGCGGAGGCGGGCGGGCAGGTCCTCCTCGCGGTACTCGTTCATCAGGAAGCCGAGGCTGCCGCGGTTCATGCCGTAGATCTGGGCGTTGCGGCCGAGGAAGCGGTGCTGCGTCTCCAGCATCGCGCCGTCGCCGCCGAGCGCCACGACGAACTCGGCCTCGCTGGGCTGCGCGTCGCCATAGAGGGTGGCGAGGCGGTCGCGGGCCATCTGCGCGACCTCGGTGGTCGCGGCCAGGAAGGCGATGCGGGGGGTGTCGCTCAAGCGAGCCGGCGGTGCTCGAGCACCGGCATGTCGCGCCGGACGCGCGCGGTGACGGCCGGGTCGATGCGGGCGGTGGTCCAGCCGATGCCGTCGCTCGCCTTGGCGACGACATGGCCCCAGGGATCGGCGATCAGCGAGTGGCCGTAGACCTGCCGCATCGCGCCGCGCTCCTCGTAGGAGCCGTGCGAGGCGGCGGCGGCGATCCAGCACTGCGTCTCGATGGCGCGGGCGCGCAACAGGACCTCCCAATGGTCCTTGCCGGTCATGAGCGTGAAGTTGGACGGCACGAAGATGACGTCGGCGCCGGCGCGGCGGAGAGCCAGGTACTGCTCGGGGAAGCGCATGTCGTAGCAGATGGTGCAGCCGAAGGTGACGTCACCGGCGCGGAAGGTGACGATCTCGCTGCCGCCGCCATAAAGCGCGCTCTCGCGATAGCCGGTGCCGTCGGGCCCGGTGATGTCGAAGAGGTGGATCTTCCGGTAGCGCGCGATCTCGGCGCCCATGGGATCGAAGACGACCGTGGTGTTGAAGAGCTTTTCCGGCCCCTGCTCGATGATGGAGCCGCCGTGGACGTGGATGCGCGCACCGCGGGCGATGTCGCGCATCATCTCGTAGGCGGGGCCGCCGGACTCGTGGGAGCCCACGGGCGGCAGCACCTCCGCCGCGCTGGTCCGGGACTCGCGGCCGCCGCCGAGGTTGGTCCAGGTCTCGGGCAGGGTGACGATATGGGGGCGGTCGGCCGCCAACGCTGCCTCGATCAGGCGTCGCGCCTG
>JAQGHZ010000501.1 GCA_028291485.1 Rubritepida sp.
CCACGGCCGGGCTGCTGGCCATGCTGGGATCGGGGCTGCCGGGTCTCGTGCAGATCGGCGTCTTCGCCGGCGCGGGGCTGCTGGCGGCGGCGGCCACGACGCGCTGGGTGCTGCCGCGCCTGGTTCCGGCCGAGGCCCGCATCGCCGCCCGGCCGCTGCCGGGGTGGATATCACGGACGCTGGCCGGCCTGCGCGGCCGCCCGCGCTGGGCCTTCGGCGCGATGCTGGTCGCCCTCGCGGTCCTGGTGGCGACAGGCGGTCCGCCCTGGCAGCGCGATCTCGCCGCGCTCAGCCCCATCCCGGCGGCGCAGCAGGCGTTGGACGGGGAATTGCGCGGCCAGCTCGGCGCGCCGGACGTGCGCAGCCTCTTCGTCATGGGACCGGGCACGGAGGGGGAGGTGCTGTCCCGCTCCGAGGCGCTCGCCGTCGCCGCCCGCCCCCTGATCGAGCGCGGCCTTCTCGCCGGGCTGGACCTCCCCAGCCGCTACCTGCCGAGCCCCGGCCTCCAGCGGCAGCGGCAGGCCGCGCTGCCGGACCCCGCCGCCCTCGCCGAAGCGATCCGCCTCGCCACCGAGGGCCTGCCCTTCCGCCCGACGGCCTTCGCGCCCTTCCTGGCGGCCGTCGAACAGAGCCGGACGCTCGCGCCGCTCGATGCGACCACCTTCTCCGAGGGGGCCCCCACCGTCTCCGCGCGGCTCTCGCCCCTGCTCAGCCGGCATGGCGGCGAGGTCTGGGGCATCGCCCCGGCCACCGGCGTCACCGATCCCCTGGCCCTGGAGGCGGCGGCGCGGGCCCTGGACTTGCCCGGGGTGCTCTTCCTCGACGTGAAGCTCGAGATGGAGCGCCTCCTGGCCGATTACGGCACCACGACCCTGCATTGGGCGCTCGCCGGGGCCGTCCTGGTCCTGGCGCTACTGGTGGCCGGGCTCCGGGGCGTCCGGGCCGGGGTCGGCGTGGCGGCCCCCATCGGCGGGGCCGTGCTGGTGGTGCTGGCGGTGCTGGCGCTGTCCGGCGAGGCGATCAGCCTCTTCCACCTCGCCGCCCTCCTGCTGCTCTCCGGCCTCGCCATTGATTATTCATTATTCCTCGCGATAAGGGACGCTGATCGAGCCCCCCGACAGCACGAGCCGGCGAACGGCAGCGGCCCGAATCCCGATGACGACAGACCAGGAGCCGTCTTGACCTGCGCGATTTCCACGCTGCTCACCTTCGGCCTTCTCGCGCTTTGTGAGACGCCGGTGCTGCACGGCATCGGCCTGACCGTGGCGGTCGGCGTCGCGGCGGCCTTCCTGCTGGCCTGCGCCCTCTCCGCCCCGGCCGGGAGGCGCTGAGACTTGGCCACGATATGGCCCCTCGCCATCACCGCCCGCAGCGTCGTCACGGCGCTCGGCACGGGCACGGACAGCCTGCGGAAGGCGCTGCACGCGCGCCGCGGCGGGCTGGCGCCCTGCGAATTTCCCGGCGCGCCGGATGGCATCTGGGTCGGCGCGGTCCGGGGCCTGGAGGGCGTCGCGCCTCCGGCCGCGCTGGCCGGCTTCGACTGCCGCAACAACCGCCTCGCCGAGCTCGCCCTTGTTACCGACGGCTTCGAGGCCGCCGTGACCGAGGCGCGCGCGCGCCATGGCGCGGACCGGGTCGCGGTGGTGGTCGGCACCAGCACGGCCGGCATCGAGGAAACCGAGCAGGCCCATGCGCGCCGTCCGCCCGGCGAGGCCGCGCTGCCGGCCGATTTCCACTATGCCCAGACCCACGACCTCCAGGCGCTGGCCAACTACCTCCGCGCGCGCCTCGGCCTGGCCGGGCCGGCGCTGGTGGTCTCGACCGCCTGCACCTCGGGCGCGCGGGCGATCATGCAGGCCGCCGCGCTGATCGCCTGCGGCGTGGCCGATGCGGCCGTCACCGGCGGCGTGGACAGCCTCTGTCGGCTGACGCTGAACGGCTTCGGCTCGCTGGAGCTGCTGAGCCCGGGACCGACCCGCCCCTGCGCCGGCGACCGCGACGGCATCTCCATCGGCGAGGCCGCGGGGCTCCTGCTGCTGGAGCGCCCCGCCGACGCTCCCGCCGGCTCGCCCCTGCTGCTGGGCGCCGGGGCGAGCAGCGACGGGCACCACATGTCCTCTCCCCATCCGGACGGGCTGGGCGCGGTCGGCGCCATGCGCGCGGCCCTGGCGGCGGCGGGCTTCACCCCGGCAGAGATCGACTACGTGAACCTCCACGGCACCGGCACCCGCGCCAACGACGCCATGGAGGACCGCGCCGTCCACCACGTCTTCGGCGATGCGGTGCCGTGCAGCTCCACCAAGGGCTGGATGGGCCACACGCTGGGCGCCTCGGGCGCCGTCGAGGCGATCCTGGCGATCCTCGCGATCGAGGACGGGCTGATCCCCGGCTGCCTCGGCATCGAGGCGCCGGACCCGGCTTTCCGGTCCAGGGTGGCAACGGCCAACAGCGCGGCCCCGCTGCGCCGGGTGATGAGCAATTCCTTCGGCTTCGGCGGCAGCAATTGCAGCCTGATCCTCGGGGCGTGAGGCCTTGAGGTGCTTTTTGGGTGGTCTGTCCGTCTGGGGCCCGGGGTTGTCGGGGTGGGCTGCATCCGAGCCGGTGCTGGCCGGCCAAGCGCCCTGGTCCTTTACCGAGGCCGCCGCCCCGCCGCCGGCCCTCCTCGCGCCCACGGAGCGGCGGCGTGCGGGGGCGACTGTCCGCTTCGCCCTGGCCGCCGCCCAGGAGGCCACCGAGGGCGAGGACCGCGCCGCGCTGGAGACCGTCTTCGCCAGCGCCAATGGCGACGGGGCGG
>JAQGHZ010000503.1 GCA_028291485.1 Rubritepida sp.
CCACGGCCGGGCCGCTGGCCGGATCGAAGCCGTCCAGCGAGGCGAGGAAGCCGAAGCCATCCGTGCAGTCGCCCTCGATACGGCCGTCGCGGAAGACCAGCGTGTTCACCGCGCCAGCCCGCAGCGCGCGGGGCGACACCGTGTCGCAGACCGCGAAGGCCGCCTCCTTGTGCGGGATGGTGACGTTGAGGCCGCGAAGGCCGGCATTGGCCAGCCCACGGATGGCGCCGGCAAAATTCTCGGCGCGGATGGGCAGGGGCACATAGGCCGCGTCCAGCCCATGCCTGATGATCCAGGTGCCGTGCAGCAGCGGCGAGCGCGAATGCCCGACGGGCCAGCCCGTGATCCCGGCCAGCATGGCCTTGCCGGTAAGCGTCATGCGGTGAGCGTCATTGGGTCAGCGAGGGGACCAGGGTCGCCTGCATGGCGGCGCAGAGCGTCTCCGAGCCGTCCTCCATGCGCATCCAGACTTCGGCGCGGGCCACGGTGAGCGTGCGGCCGGGCTTGAGCACCTCGGCCCGGGCGATGGCGAGCACGCCCCGCGCGGGGCGGAGAAAATTCACCTTGAGCTCGGCGGTCAGCACCTCCTGCTCCGGCGGCAGCAGGGTCAGGGCGGCGTAGCCGCAGGCATTGTCGGCCAGCATGGTGAGCACGCCGGCATGGAGGAAGCCGTGCTGCTGGGTGAGCGTCTTGCGGAAGGGTGCCTCGATCACGCAGCGGCCGGGCGCGACCTCGGCGATCCGGGCTTCGATGACGCGCATGAGGCCCTGCCGGGCGAAGCTGGCCTCGATGCGCTGCAGCAGCCCGGGGGGCGCCATCTCAGAATCTCCAGCCGGTGTGGATGGCGACGATGCCGCCGGAGAGGTTGCGATGCGCCACCCGCTCCAGCCCGGCCGCATTCATCATGCCGGCGAGCGTCGCCTGGTCGGGGAACATGCGGATGCTTTCGGCGAGGTAGCGGTAGCTCTCGGCATCCTGGGCGATGCGGCCGCCGATGGCGGGCAGGGCCTTGAAGGACCAGGCGTCGTAGAGCGGCTTCAGGGCCGCGATCTCGAGGCGGGAGAATTCCAGGCAGTGGAAGCGCCCGCCGGGCTTCAGCACCCGCCGGACCTCGCGCAGCACGGCGTCCTTGTCGGTGCAGTTGCGCAGGCCGAAGGCCATGCTGACCTTCTCGACGCTGGCATCGGGCAGGGGGATGTGCTCGGCGTCGGTGCAGAGGAAGGACAGGCCCCGCGCCAGCCCGCGATCCAGCGCGCGCGACTGGCCGACCTGCAGCATCTCGGCATTGATGTCCGAGCAGATGACGCGGCCGGCGCCGCGCTCCAGCGCCAGGAAGGAGATGTCGCCGGTGCCCCCGGCGAGATCGAGCAGCGTGTCGGACGGGCGGGGGGCGATGACGTTGAGGAAGATGCGCTTCCAGATCCGGTGCAGGCCGAGCGACATCAGGTCGTTCATGACGTCGTAGCGGGGGGCGACGCTGTCGAAGACCTCGCGGACCAGGCCGGCCTTCTGCCCGGCGGCCACGGTGCGGAAACCGAAATCGGCGGTGCGGTCGGCCTTGTCGCTCATTGGCCCAGCTATAGCCCGGTGGCGGCGAATCTGCCATGCGGGAGAACCATGAATTCGCCGGTCCAGGCGGCGATGCGGAGGAGCGTGCCATCCCTGAGCTTCCGGAAGTCGAGACCGTCATGCGCGGACTGGCCAAGGTGCTGGACGGGCAGGTGATCCGCCATGCCGAGACCCGGCGCGAGGGGCTGCGCTGGCCCTTTCCCACCGGGCTCGTGCGGACCCTGACGGGCGCCCGCGTGGACGGCTTCCGCCGGCGCGGGAAATACATGCTGATGCGGCTTGAGGAGCGGCCGAGCGTGCTCATCCATCTCGGCATGTCCGGGCGGATGGTGGCGCGGCACCGCGATGAGCCGATCGTCCCGCGGATGGGTCCGCAGGGAGCGGCCAGCGACGCGCGCGGCCACAACCAGCCGCCCGAGTTGCACGAGCATCTGATGATGGAGACCGAGGGCGGCTGGCGGGTCGGCTTCGTCGACCCCCGCCGCTTCGGCAGCGTGGACCTGGTGCCGCGCGAGGCCGAGGACGGGCACCGCCTGCTCGCCGGGCTCGGGCCGGAGCCGCTGGAGGCGGGCTTCGACGTGGAGGTGCTGGAACGCGCGCTCGGCGGCAAGTTCACCCCGATCAAGTCGGCGCTGCTGGACCAGAAGATCGTGGCCGGCCTGGGCAACATCTATGTCTGCGAGGCGCTGTTCCGAGCGGGGATCTCGCCCAGGCGCATGGCCGCGACCATCCCGGGCGCCCGGGCCGAACGGCTGGTGCCGGCGATCAAGGAGGTGCTGTCCGACGCCATCGAGGCCGGCGGCTCCAGCCTGCGCGACTATGTGCGCGCCGATGGCGAGCTCGGCGGCTTCCAGGAGCGCTTCGACGTCTACGACCGGGAGGGCCAGCCCTGCCGGCTCTGCTCCGGACCGAAGGGCTGCCCCGGGATCGTGCGGCTTGTGCAGTCCGGGCGATCCACCTTCTATTGCCCGAGAACGCAGCGCTGAGCCGCGTCCGATGACCGGCGACCCGAAGGTCTGAATCGGCCGCGCAAAATATCTGGGGAAAGCCATGCCTTACGAGATGATCCTGACCGAGACGCAGGGCCGCGCCGCCATCATCCGGCTCAACCGCCCGCAGGCGCTGAACGCCCTCTGCGACGAGCTGATGGCCGAGCTGCACAAGGCGCTGACCGGCTATGATGCGGACCCCGCCATCGCCGCCATCATCCTCACGGGCAGCGAGAAGGCCTTCGCCGCCGGGGCCGACATCAAGCAGATGCAGTCCCGGACCTATCCGGACGTCTATTTCGAGGACTTCATCTCGAAATGGGAGGCCGTGACCCACATCAGGAAGCCCGTGATCGCCGCGGTCGCGGGCTTCGCGCTGGGCGGCGGCTGCGAGCTCGCGATGATGTGCGACATGATCATCGCGGCCGAGAACGCGAAATTCGGCCAGCCGGAGATCAACCTCGGCATCATCCCCGGCGCCGGCGGCACCCAGCGCCTGACGCGGGCGGTGGGCAAGGCCAAGGCCATGGACCTGATCCTGACCGCGCGCTTCATGGACGCGGCCGAGGCGGAGCGCAGCGGGCTCGTGGCGCGCATCGTGCCGCTGGACCAGCTGCTGCCCGAGGCGCTGAAGGTCGCGGAGAAGATCGGCAGTCTCTCGGCCCCATCGATCGCGATCGCGAAGGAGGCGGTGAACGTCGCCTTCGAGACGACGCTGACCGAGGGCGTGCGTTTTGAACGCAAGATCTTCTACTCGCTCTTCGCCACGGAGGATCAGAAGGAGGGCATGTCGGCTTTCGCGGAAAAACGGAAACCGAGCTTTCACAACCGCTAGCGCCGCGCATGCCGCGCATGCGCCATCAACCGTCTTGACGATGGTGGTGCGCGCGGCTTAGACCCTTGCCTCCCCTGGCGGGACCGACCCGTCTCCCCTTTCAGAGATCGCATTCAAGACCCCATGGCCAATAACGCGTCGGCGCGTAAGCGCATCCGTCAGACCGAGAAGCGCACCGAGCGGAACCGCATGCGGCGTTCGCGCGTGCGCACCTTCCTCCGCAAGGTCGAGTTGGCCATCGCGGGTGGCGATAAGTCCACCGCCGCGGAAGCCTTCAAGGGCGCTGAGCCCGAGATGCAGCGAGCCGTCTCCAAGGGCGTGCTGCACCGCAACACGGTGGCCCGCAAGTTGTCGCGCCTCTCGGCGCGCATCAAGGCCCTGAGCGCGGTCGCTGCCTAAGTAAAACCTTTTCCGAACAAGTCTGGCGCGGCTCGGCCGAGAGTATACCCATGCTCTCGCCGATGTCGCGCGTCTGTCATTTGTCGGAAACGCGATCGCGGCTTGTTTGTCACACAGTGGTCGGAGTTTTTGACTTGTCGCGTCAGGCTGCTTTATTTCGCCGGATTACTCCCGCTAAACTCCCTCAGAGGCCACGCAATACGAGGGCCTCCAGGGTGACAAGCGGCTGATTTCTCTCAAGGAAGTAGATTTGGGGCGCCCCCGCCCTCCAAAGTGACACAACCAATGCGCTTTCGTGACGAAGGCGTTGAGAGACTGAGGACAGGGATGGACACGGATTCCGGCGATACTCCTCCGCCCAATGCCGGAAAGACCGCGGCCAGCTGGGCCCGGGCGCGGGCCCGCCTCCGCCAGGAGGTCGGCGACGTGGAATACCGCAATTGGCTCCGCCAGATGACCCTGTCCGGGGTCGACGGCGAGACCGTGCTCGTCAATCTCCCGACCCGCTTCCTCCGCGACTGGGTGCGCGACCATTACGGGGACCGGCTGCGGCTGGCCTGCCAGGCCGAGATGCCCGGCATCCGCCAGGTGGCGCTGCGCGTGCAGGCCGCCGGCGCCAAGGCGGCCGTCGAGGAAGAGGTCGGGGAGCCGGCCCAGCTCGCCGAAAACGTGACCACCGCCCCGCTGGTCATCGAAGCTGCCCCGGCACCCGCCGCCGCCGCGACGGACTCCCTGCTGCGCAACGACTGGCTCGTGCCGCTCGACCAGCGCTTCACGTTCGACACCTTCGTCGTCGGCAAGCCGAACGAGTTCGCCCATGCCTGCGCCCGCCGCGTGGCCGAGGGCGTCGCGCAGTCCGGCTTCAACCCGCTCTTCCTCTATGGCGGCGTGGGTCTCGGCAAGACGCACCTGATGCACTCCATCGCCTGGGCGCTGCGCGAGCAGACCTCGGGCCTCACGGTCGCCTATATGTCGGCCGAGAAGTTCATGTACCGCTTCATCGCAGCCCTGCGTTCGCACAACACGATGGAGTTCAAGACCCAGCTCCGCTCGGTCCACGTGCTGATGGTGGACGACCTGCAGTTCCTGATCGGCAAGGACAACACGCAGGAGGAGTTCTTCCACACCTTCAATGCGTTGATCGACGCCGGGAAGCAGATCATCATCTCGGCCGACAAGGCGCCGAACGACCTCTCGGGCATCGAGGACCGGCTGCGCACGCGGCTCTCCGGCGGCATCGTGGCCGACCTGCACGCGACCACCTACGAGCTGCGGCTGTCCATCCTGCAGGCCAAGGCCAATCATGCTGGTGTCGAGGTGCCGGCGCGCGTCCAGGAGCTGCTGGCCCGCAAGATCGCTTCGAACGTGCGTGACCTCGAGGGCGCGCTGAACCGTCTGGTGGCCCATGCGAAGCTCTTCGGCCGGCCGATCACGCTGGATACGGTGCCGGAGGTGCTTTCCGACATCCTGCGCGCGCACGACAAGCGCCTGTCGATCGACGACATCCAGCGCAAGGTGGCCGAGCACTACAACATCCGCCTGACCGAGATGGCCTCGGCCCGGCGCTCGCGCGCGGTGGCGCGGCCGCGGCAGGTGGCGATGTACCTGGCCAAGCAGCTCACCTCGCGCTCGCTGCCCGAGATCGGCCGCCGCTTCGGCAATCGTGACCACACGACGGTGCTGCATGCGGTGAACAAGATCACGGAGCTGATGGGCGAGGATCCCTCCTTCGCCGAGGACGTGACGCTGCTCCGAAAGATGCTGGAGATGTGAGGGGAAGGCGCTGTTCAAAGGTTGCAGCGCCTCGTTCCCAGCAATCCGGCCGCACAGCGGCCGGCGCCCCCCACGTCCACCTCCGGGCCTGGCGCATCAGTGGCGCGGCGAAGCCAAGCGAGCGGAGCGAGCGCCCGGCGTTTGAGGGCGTAACAAAGACTCGCTGACCCCGCGAAGACCGCGAAGTTCTGCCTATGCTTTGCCCGGGCCAGCCTTGATGCTAGTGGATTGGCCATATTGCGCGGCGAATCGTGGCGGCGCCTTCGGATAGCAAGGGACCGGGAGATGAAGTTCAGCGTCGAGCGCGCCATTCTGCTCAAGGCTCTCGGGCACACGCAGTCCGTGGTCGAGCGCCGGAACACCATTCCCATTCTCGCGAACATCCTGCTGGACGCGAAGGACGGCACGCTGCGCGTCACCGCCACCGACATGGAAATCGCCATCGTCGAGGAAGTGTCGGGCGTGCAGGTCGCGCGCCCCGGCCGCACCACGGCGCCGGCCGGTACCCTCTATGAGATCGTCCGCAAGCTGCCGGAAGGCGCCATGGTCGAGCTCGACCACAAGGGCGGCGACGCCCCGCTGGCGCTGCGCGCCGGCCGCTTCAGCACCAGCCTGCCCGTGCTGCCGGTCGAGGATTTTCCGTCCATGACGGAAGGTTCGATGCCGCACCAGTTCAAACTGGAGGCGGCGAAGCTGCGCGGCATGATCTCGCGCACGCGCTTCGCCATCAGCACGGAGGAGACGCGCTACTACCTCAACGGCATCTACCTCCACACGGCCGAGGTCGATGGCCGCAAGGTGCTGCGCGCCGCCGCGACGGACGGGCATCGCCTGGCCCGCGTCGAGGAGGACCTGCCCGAGGGCGCCGGCGGCATGCCGGGCGTCATCGTCCCGCGCAAGACGGTCAACGAGGTGAACAAGCTCGCCGAGGAGACGCGCGACGAGATCGAGTTCCGCCTCTCCGACACCAAGATCAGCTTCCGCATCGGCACGGTGACGCTGACCAGCAAGCTGATCGACGGCACCTTCCCGGACTACGAGCGCGTGATCCCGCGCGGCAACGACAAGATCCTGAAGGTCTCGAAGAAGGAGTTCGCCGAGGCGGTGGGCCGCGTGGCCGCCATCTCCAACGAGCGCTCGCGGCCGGTGAAGCTGTCCATCGACCGCAACCACCTGCTGCTGACCGCCTCCAGCCCCGAGCAGGGCCAGGCGCAGGAAGAGCTGGACGAGGGCTCTGTGAAATACGAATCCTCGCCGATCGAGATCGGCTTCCAGGCGCGCTACCTGAACGACATCACGGACCAGGTCGGCGACGAGCTGGAGTTCAAGTTCTCGGACGGCAGCGCGCCGACGGTCGTCGCCGATGCGAAGGATCCGGGGGCGCTATACGTCCTGATGCCGATGCGGGTGTGACTCAGGGGGCTCTGCCCCTTGGCCCCCGCCAGGGAATGCCTCCCCTGGACCCTCATTTCATCGGAACCTGAGGTTCTTGCTGGGGTGCTCGAGGGGCAAAGCCCCTCGAAGGTTCCATGCTGCACCTGACTCGCCTGCGCCTCACGCGCTACCGCTCCTACCCCGCCGCCGACCTGCGCTTCTCCGCGCCGCTGGTCGTCTTTGCCGGCCCCAACGGCGCCGGCAAGACGAACCTGCTGGAGGCCATTAGCCTGCTCGTCCCCGGCCGTGGCCTGCGCGGCGCGCGAATCTCCGAGGTGGCGATGGGGGGCGAGCCGCCCTGGGCCGTCTCCGGCCAGTTCGACGACGGGCTGGGCGGCTTCGAGGTCGGCACCGGCTCGACCGAGGAGGGCGGCCCCGACCGCCGCGCCTTCCGGCTGGATGGCGAGAAGCTGCGCGCGCAGTCCGATCTCGCCGAGCGTGTCGCCGCCGTCTGGATCACGCCGCAGATGGACCGGCTCTTCCAGGAGAGCGCGGGCGGGCGCCGCCGCTTCCTGGATCGTCTGGCGATGGCGCTGGAGCCGCATCTGGCGCGCGAGGTCTCGGCCTATGAGACCGCCATGGCCAACCGCAACCGGCTGCTCGTCCAGACCCGCGAAGGGCGGCGCGCGGAGCCGGCCTGGATCGCCGGGCTGGAGGATGCGATGGCGCGCCACGGCATCGCCGTCGCCGCGTCCCGGCGGGCGCTGGTGGTGCGGCTGAACGCGACTCTCGAGGCGGGCGCGGCGGGAGCCTTTCCACGGGCCGTCCTGACGCTCCAGGATCCGGCGGCGGAACTGCTGGACACCATGCCCGCTCTGGCCGCCGAGGACGTCCTGCGCGCCGGCTGGGCCGCATCCCGGCCCCGCGACGCGGCGGCCGGCGCCACGCTCAGCGGGCCGCACCGAGCCGACCTGCTCTTCACCCATGGCGAAAAGGGCATCGCCGCCGGCCTGTGCTCCACCGGCGAGCAGAAGGCGCTGCTGATCTCGACGGTGCTGGCCCATGCCGGGCTGATCGCGGCGGCGCGTGGCTTCGCACCCTTGCTTTTGCTGGATGAAGTGGCCGCCCACCTGGATGCCCAGCGCCGCGCGGCGCTCTTTGACGCCCTGGCCGCTCTGCCGGCCCAGAGCTTCCTGACAGGCACCGATCCGGAGGTGTTTTCCCCCCTTTCGGCGGTCGCGGAGCACTGGTCGGTCTCGCCCGGCGAGGCCCACCGAAACCCCCTGCCGTGACCGCAGGAAAAATGCCATAATACCGCGGTCTTTCCTGAGGTTTTCCATTTCCCGATGACCAGCGATTCCACGACCGGCGGCGACCCCCTCAACCAGGTCTCCGACGCGGACTACACCGGCGCCTCCATCACCGTCCTGCGCGGCCTCGAAGCCGTCCGGAAACGGCCGGGCATGTACATCGGCGACACCGATGACGGCTCGGGCCTGCACCATATGGCCTTCGAGATCCTCGACAATTCGGTGGACGAGGCGCAGGCCGGCTACGCCTCGCGCGTCGACCTCGTGCTGAACGGGGACGGCAGCGTCACGGTGACGGATGACGGGCGCGGAATCCCGGTGGACATCCACGCGGAGGAAGGCGTCTCGGCGGCCGAGGTCGTGCTGACGCGTCTGCACGCGGGCGGAAAATTCAACCAGAATTCCTACAAGGTCTCCGGCGGCCTGCACGGCGTGGGCGCAGCCGTGGTGAACGCGCTCAGCGAGTGGATGGAAGTCCGCATCTGGCGTGGCGGCGTCGAGCACTTCATCCGCTTCGAGCATGGCGACACGGTGCAGCCGCTGAAGGTCGTGGGGCCCACCACGCACCACCAGGGCACGGAGGTCACCTTCAAGCCCTCCGCCGGGACCTTCACCCACATCGAATACGACTTCAACATCCTGGAGCGCCGGCTGCGCGAGCTGGCCTTCCTGAATTCCGGCCTCGCCATCACGCTGCGCGACGATCGCCACGTGCCGGCGCAGACCGCCGAATTCAAGTTCGACGGCGGGCTCGTCGCCTTCGTCGAATGGCTGGACAAGGCCAAGGAGCCCATCTTCAAGCCGCCGATCTCCGTCATCGCCAAGGAAGGCGATGGCATCCGCGTCGAGCTGGCCATGTGGTGGACCAGCTCGCCGCGCGAGGTGATGCTCTGCTTCACCAACAACATCCCGCAGCGCGACGGCGGCTCGCACCAGGCCGGCTTCCGCCAGGCCCTGACGCGCGTGGTGACGAAATACGCCGAGGACCTGGCGAAGAAGGAGAAGATCGAGCTCGTCGGCGACGACATGCGCGAGGGGCTGACCTGCGTGCTCTCGGTGAAGGTGCCGGACCCGAAGTTCAGCTCGCAGACCAAGGACAAGCTGGTCTCCTCCGAGGTGCAGCCGGTGGTGCAGATGGCCGTCGCCGACGCGCTGTCGCATTGGTTCGAGACGCATCCGAAGGAAGCGAAGCTCGTCCTGGACCAGGTCGTGCTGTCGGCCGTGGCCCGCAAGGCCGCGCAGCTCGCGCGCGAGAAGGTGGGGCGCAAGAACGCGCTGGAATTCTCCACGTTGCCCGGCAAGCTGGCCGACTGCCAGGAGAAGGACCCCGCGAAGAGCGAGCTCTTCATCGTCGAGGGCGATTCCGCCGGCGGCTCCGCCAAGCAGGGACGCAACCGCGCGAATCAGGCGATCCTGCCGCTCAAGGGCAAGATCCTGAACGTGGAGCGCGCGCGCATCGACAAGATGCTGGCGAGTGCGGAAATCGGCACGCTCATCACCGCGCTCGGCACCGGCATCGGGACGGGCGAGCCGGCGAAGGGCGGCTTCTCCGCCGACAAGCTGCGCTATCACAAGATCATCATCATGACGGACGCCGACGTCGACGGCTCGCACATTCGCACGCTGCTGCTGACCTTCTTCTACCGGCAGATGGCCGAGCTGATCGACCGCGGCTACCTCTACATCGCGCAGCCGCCGCTCTACCGCGCCAAGCGCGGCAGCGACGAGCGCTACCTGAAGGACGACCGCGCGCTCGAGGACTACCTGATCGAGAAGGCGACCGCCAACGCGCGGATCACGCTGGCCACCGGCCGCGAGGCGACGGGCGAAGAGCTGGCGGAGATCGTGGAATCGCTGCGGCAGACGACGTCGCGTATCCGGCGCCTCGCGGTGAACATCCCGGTCGAGATCGTCGAGCAGGCGGCGATGGCCGGCATCCTCACGCCCGATGCGCAGCGCGGGCTGGAGGCGGCGAACGACTTCGCCGCGCGGCTCGATGCCATGGCGCCCCCGGCCGAGCGGGGCTGGAAGGTCAGCCTCGACGACGCCGGCGTGCATATGCACCGCATGGTGCGCGGCGTGGCCGAGCGTTACACGATCACGGCCGCCGGCCTGCGCAGCGCCGAGGCGCGCTGGCTCGACGAGCGGCGCGAGTTCCTGCAGCGCGATTTCGCCGCCGGAGCGAAGATCGCGTTCGACGCCAATGAATCCGAGGTGCGCGGCCCGCTGGCGGCCTTCGACCGCATCCTGGGGCAGGGGCGGCGCGGCCTCGCCATCCAGCGCTTCAAGGGGCTGGGCGAGATGAACCCCGACCAGCTCTGGAAGACGACGCTCGATCCGGCCGTGCGCACGCTGCTGCAGGTGCGCGTGGACGATGCGGAGGATGCCGAGGGTGTGTTCTCCACGCTGATGGGCGATGTGGTGGAGCCGCGGCGCGAGTTCATCGTGGGGAACGCGCTGAAGGTGGCGAACCTGGACGTGTGAGGCGCGAGCCTCCTGGTCCGACACTCTAATGATGAGAAAGCCTACGCAAATAATGCGAAACTTTCTCATGCTTTGGAGGAAATCCGCATACAGACCGCTGCGGCAAACGGCGCCGGTTCCAGGACGCCTTCGGTCAGGCGTCATGCACTTCGCGTCGTCGGGCCCGATCATGCGGAGCCGGACGCTGCGCTGATTTCCGCTGGAGTTCAGACATGACGAGAATGCCTGGCTCCGGTGAGCGAACTCCACGTCATGATTGCGATGGGCGGCGAAGAAAACCCGGGGTGGGTGCCTTGACGACAGCCCGTTCTGACGCCGCTCGGCATTGCGTAGCCTGTGCGAAGGAACCCAACGCCCGCATCGAAATTGCGGCCAATGGGTCTGCCGCGGATCCGGCCGCCAGCGGCTGTCCTCCCGACGTGCGTTTCTTCGACCACGTGCTTGGCGAGGACCAAGCCCGCGTTTTGCGGCTAGTCGCAGCCGTTGTCGAGGCAAGGGCCCATCTCGTCCGGACCGGCGCCGCCGACCAGTCGTTCATGCGTGCGGCGGAATTGCTTGCCGCTGGCACAGACCTGTAGCGGCGCGACCTAGCGGTTCGTCAGTGGGAGGCACGGTAGCGTGGCCTCCGTCGGCCCGGAATCCGGGGACGAACAGATAGTCCGGCAAGCCACGCGGCTCAGCGCGGAAGTACTTGCGACTGAGGAGCCCGCGACGTCGCCTGGCAGCGGCACTGTCATCCCGGCCGCCGAGATCCAGACGAGGGCACCGAAATCGGCTGCAGGACCACCCGGGTCACGCCCGCATCGCGCATCCGCAGCTCGTCGGCGACCTTCGGGCTGACGTCCACTATTCGGCCGCGGGCGTGCGGGCCACGGTCCCGAACGGTCGCAATGGCGCTGCGGCCATTCGCCAGGTTCGTGACCCGCACCACCGTTCCAGCGGAAGGGTGCGGTGGGCAGCCGTATCAGATGTCGGGTCGAACCGCCCGCCTTCGGCCGTCGGGCGAGCGCGAAACCTCGGTGCGTAGTAAGAGGCCATGCCCTCTTGGAGGCCGACGGAGGAAGACTGCGCGCGTCTGCGAGCCTGGCCGGTTCGTACCCGCTCCACCTGCTCACGCTGCACCTGCTCGCGCGAGGGCCGCGCCTCGGCTGCTGAATT
>JAQGHZ010000538.1 GCA_028291485.1 Rubritepida sp.
CGGGGGTGCGGGGGTTCAAGGGCCGTGGGGCGTTTTCAGAGTGTCGAAACGCAACGGAGTCCGTTTTGAAGCGCGATCCGTCGAAAGCCGGCGCGCAGACGCCGCGAATCGCCCTCTCGGCACCGTCCTGAAGCGCAGTGCTTCAGCGGCGCGGTGGCGTCATGAGGGCGTGCATCAGGACCGCCGCTGCCGCAGCGACGTTGAGGCTCTCCACTAGGCCGGAGCCGGGCAGCGTCACGCGAACCTGGCAGGCTGCGAGGACCTCCGGAGAGAGGCCGGTCTCCTCGTGTCCCAGGACCAGGGCGATGGGCTTGTTGCGCGGCAGGGCCTCGGGCGGCAGGCCGCCGGTCGCGGCGGCGCCCACGGTCAGGAGCTGGCCGGACAGGCGGCGCAGGTTCTGGGCCAGGTCGTCCGCGCGGAAGACGGCGAGATGCTCCAGCGCGCCCTCGGAGGTGCGGAAGGCGGCGTCGGACAGGTCGGCCTGGCGGGCGTCGCCGGAGATGAGCATCGCCTTGGCGCCGAAGAAGGCCGCGCCACGAGCGATGGCGCCGAGGTTGTGCGGATTGCCGATGCCATCCAGCACGGGAAGCACGGAGCCGGCGAAGAGGATGGGGTGCGGCGGGTTGCCGATGGGCTGGGCGCGGCGCGGATCGGCGATGGCGACGATGCCGCCATGATGCTCGGTGCCGGCGATACGGGCGAGTTCGTCGGCCAGGACCTCGCGATAGGCCTTCTGGTGGCGCGCGAGGTAGCGGCAGAGCGGGCCCGCGACGGGACGGCGCTCGGCGAGGTAATGGAGGCGCTGCACGGCCTCGGGGCGACGCAGGAAGAGGGCGCGGACGGCGTTGACGCCGCAGATGCGCTGCGGGTCGGGGCGGCGCGGCGGCGGGGCGTAATCGGAGGGGGCGTAGTCAGACATGTGCGAGGGCCCGGAGCTGGTCCTGAAGTTGTTTCGGAACCGAAATGCCTTGATTTGTTGCGATATCGTTTAGATTGTCGCGGCGTGTGCCGGGGAGGCGGACGCCCTCGTCGCCGAGCATGGCGGCGACCAGGACCTCCATGCGGTCGAGGAACGCGTCATTGCCGGCCAGGGCGCCGGGGTCGATAGCGAGGATCGCATGCCCCAGCCGCGGCGCATTGGGAGAGGGGGCGAAGAAGCTGTCGGCCTCGAAGCCGAAGGCCGCGCCGCCGAGCGCCACGCAGAGGATCTCGACCACCAGCGCCAGCGCCGCGCCCTTGGTGCCGCCCATTGCGAGCATCGCGCCGCCGAGCGCGGCCTTGGGATCGGTGGTCGGGTGGCCCTCGGAGTCCAGCGCCCAGCCCTCGGGGATGGGACGCCCCTCCTTCGCGGCGACCATGATCTTCCCCCGCGCGACTTCCGACAGGGCCAGGTCGATCACCATCGGCGCGGCGCCCCGGCGCGGGAACGCCGCCGCGACCGGGTTCGTGCCAAGGAGCGGGCGGCGGCCGCCCGGCACGGGCATGGCATAGGGCGAATTGGTGAAGGCCAGCGCAACCAGGCCCTGCCGCGCGAGGCGGCGCACCGGCAGCGCCATCGCGCCGGCATGATGGCTGTTGGTGACGGCGACAAAGGCGACGCCGTGCTCGCGAGCCCGGCGGGCGGCCTCGGTCTCGGCGAGACGCAGAGCGGGATAGGCGAGGCCGTTGCCGGCATCAACCAGGGCCGCGCCGCCGCGCTCGGCCGTGACGCGTGGGAGAGCGGCGCCGTCGGCCCGGCCTTCCCTCAGGAAGCCGGCATACATGGCGACACGTGAGAGACCGTGGCCGCCCTGGCCCTCGGCCTCGGCCGCGACCAACGCCTCGGCGGTGAGGGCGGCCATCTCCGGATTGGCGCCGGCGGCGCGGAGGGCCGCCGCCGCGAGGGATTCCGCCTCGGCGAGGCTCAGTCGAGGCAGGTCGCTCATGCGGCAGGTTCAAGCCCGGATCGGGGGGCGGGGCAACTCTTTCAGACGTCGGCGCGGATGCCGGCCTCGCGCACCAGCCGTCCCCAGCGGCTGACCTCCTCGCCGATGAAGGTCCTGGAGCGGTCGGCATCCCAGGAGAGGACGTCGAAGCCGCCCTCCTCGGCGCGGCGGCGCGCCTCGCCGTCGCGAAGCGCGATCCGGGTGGCGCGGGCAATCTCCGCGAGAACCGGGGCGGGGACGGCGGCGTTGGTGACCATGGCCGTCCAGCTGGTGATCTGCATCTCCGGCGCGCCGGCTTCGGCCACCGTCGGAATGTCGGGGATCAGACGATGGCGCTCGGCGCCCGTGACCGCGAGGCCGCGGAGCTGTCCGGCCTGAAGCTGGGGCAGGCACTCCGGCAGGTTCGAGACCAGGAGCTGGAGGTTGTTGCCCATGAGATCCGTCACGGAGAGCGCGCCGCCGCGATAGGGCACGTGGGTGATGTTGGCCCCGGCGCCGGAGGCGCGCCGAAACAGCTCCAGGCCCAGATGCGGCGGCGTGCCGTTGCCGGAGGAGCCGCCGTTCATCACACGGCCGCGCGCCTGGGCCATCAGCTCCTGCAGGTTCCGGGCCGGGTTCGACGGGTTCACGCAGACGACCAGCGGCAGCGAGCCGAGCACGGAGATCGGGGCAAAATCGCGCAGGAGGTCGTAGGGCGCATTCGGGAAGAGGCTGACATTCACCGCATGGGCCAGCGTGATGGCCAGAAGCGTATGCCCGTCCGGCGGAGACTTGGCGGCGGCGTCGGCGCCGATCATCGCGTTGCCGCCCGCGCGGTTCTCGACAACCACCGGCTTGTTCCAGATCTCGCTGATCCGCAGCGCCACGAGCCGCGCCATGATGTCCGTGAGGCCGGCGGGGGCGAAGGGCACGATGTAGCGGACGGCGCGGTCGGGATAGGCGGCGGTCTGCGCGCCGGCCATGGCGGGAAGGGTGGCGAGCGGCAGGCTCAGCGCCGCGCGGCGATTCATGCTCATGGACCCGATGTCTCCCCTGGTCGCCACGTCGTTGCGCGGCGCCCTATCATTGTGACATCAGCATAACCTCCGCGCGGGCCCCGTTGGCAAGACGCGACGGCTCTGGCGTGATGCGTGCAACGCAGGAGACGCCAGAAATGACCGCACCCTTTCCCATGCAGGACGCCACGCCGACCGAGCTCGGCCTCGACCCCTCACGGCTCGAGCGCCTGTGCGACCGCATCCAGGCCGATGTGACCGCGGGCCGCCATCCAGGCGGCCAGGTGGCGGTCGCGCGCAACGGGCGGATCGCGCTGTTCCGCACCTTCGGCGAGGCGCGCAAAGGCGTGGCGGCACGGCCGGACTCGCTCTGGCTGCTCTATTCCAACACCAAGGTGATCACCGCCACGGCGGTCTGGGCGATGGCCGAGGATGGGCTGATCCGCCTGACCGACACCATTGCCCAGCACCTCCCCGGCTTCGAGGCCAACGGCAAGGGCGGCATCACCTTCATCGAGCTGCTGACGCATCAGGCCGGATTTCCGAGCGCCGAGGTCCCGGCCGAAGCTTGGGAGGACGCGGCGAAACTGCGCGAGGTGGTGTGCGGCTTCGCGCTGGAATGGGAGCCGGGCAGCAAGGTCCGCTACCATCCGGCGGCGGCGCATTGGGTGGCGGCGGCGGTGATCAAGGCCGTCACCGGCGAGGACCATCGTGCCTATATCCGGCGGCGCATCATCGCGCCGCTGGGGATTGGCGCGGAACTCTTCGTGGGCCTGCCGGCGGACGAGCAGATCCGGGCGGCCGACATGCATGACGTCGACGGCACGGTGCGCATGCCGGAGGGCAGCCCGGCGGGCCGGGCGGCGGGCATCCCCGGTGGCGGCGGCTACGGCACGGCGCGGGCGATGGCGGCCTTCTACCAGGCGCTGGTGAACGGCGGCTCGCTCAACGGTCAGCGCATCCTGTCACCGCGCATGGTGGCCTATGCGATCCGCAACTACACGGGCGACCGGCCGGACGAGTACAACGGCGTTGCGATGCATCGAGGGCTCGGGCCACATCTGCGCGGCGAGACGGCGCTGGCGCGTGGGCTCGGCGCCATCGCTCATCCGAAGACCTTTGGGCATGGCGGCGTCGGCTCGTCCTATTGCTGGGGCGATCCGGATTCCGGCGTGTCCTTCGCCTTCCTGTCCAACACGCGGCAGACCGACGAATTCCACGGACCGCGCATGGATGTGATCTCCACGCTGGCGCACGCCTCTATCAGCTGAGGACTGCCAGTCAGCTTCTGGCGCGAGCGGCGTCAGGCCGATGTCGTGAGGAGGCGGACGATCCCGTCGAGCTGGTCGAGATCCTTGTAGCCCAGCACCACCTGACCGCCGCGGGCGCCGTGGCGGATGGTGACCTTGAGGCCGAGATGGCCGCTGATCTGGCGCTCCAGCGCGCGCGTCTCGGCGTCGCTCTTGGGCTTGCGCGGGGCGGGGGCGACATTCTTCGCCGCCGCCAGCGCCTCGGCCTGACGAACGTTCAGGCCACGATCTACAACCA
>JAQGHZ010000549.1 GCA_028291485.1 Rubritepida sp.
ATTTGAAAAACTCCGGAATCAGCGGTGGGAGACGCGCCGGACCAGCCAGTCGCCGAGCGACTGCAGCCCCTGCACGAAGACGATGAGAAGGATCACGACGGTCGCCATCACCTCGGGCATGAAGCGCTGGCAGCCGAAGCGGATGCCGAGGTCGCCGAGCCCGCCGCCGCCGATGGCACCTGCCATCGCGGAAAAGCCGACCAGCGAGACCAGCGAGACCGTGGTGGCGGCGATGATCCCGGGCAGTGCCTCGGGCACCAGCACCTTGGCGACGATCTGCAGGCGCGTGGCCCCCATCGCGCGCGCGGCCTCGATCACGCCCTTGTCCACTTCGCGCAGCGCATTCTCGAAGAGGCGCGCGAGGAAGGCGGTGGCGGCGAGCGCGAGCGGCACCACGGCCGCGCCCGTGCCGATGGAGGTGCCGGCGACCAGGCGCGTGAAGGGGATGATCGCCACCATCAGGATAATGAAGGGTGTCGAGCGCGCGGCGTTCACGATCAGCCCGATCGGCTTGTTCAGCCAGGGCTTCGGGCTCAGCCCGTCGCGGTCGGTGACATGCAGCAGCAGCGCGATGGGCAGGCCCAGCAGCACCGCGATCGCCGCAGCGGCGCCGACCATGATCAGTGTCTCCCAGAAGGCCTCCAGCAGGAGGTCCTGCATGGTGGGGGTGAGCCAGCTCATGCGCTCAGCTCCTGCACCGTGAGGCCCAGCCCGCGCATCCAGTCGAAGGCCGCCCGCACCTTCTCTTCCGGGCCATAGGCCGCGAGCGCCATCACGCCGAAGGGCTCGCCCGCGATCTCGTCGATGCGGCCGGAGACGATGTTGATGTCGATGCCGAAATCGCGGCTGGCCTCGCTGACCACCGCGCGCGTGCTGTTCGGCCCGGCAAAGATCACCTGCGCCAGCTGTCGGACCTCGCCCGGCCCGGGTTCCGGCAGCCGCGCGATCGTCGCCGCCGGCACGGAATGGCCCACGACCTCGGAGACGAAGTGCCGCGTGGTCGCCTGCTCCGGCTGCGTGAAGACGTCGAAGACGCGGCCCTGCTCGCTGATGCGCCCGGCCTCCATCACCGCCACGCGCTCGCAGATGGCCTTCACCACGCCCAACTCATGGGTGATCAGCAGCACGGTCAGATCCAGCCGGTCCCGCAGGCCGCGGATCAGCGCCAGGATCTCCTGCGTGGTCTCCGGGTCCAGCGCGCTGGTCGCCTCGTCGCAGAGGAGGATACCGGGCCGCGAGGCCAGTGCCCGCGCGATGCCCACGCGCTGCTTCTGGCCACCCGAGAGCTGCGCCGGCCAGGCGTCGCGCTTGCCCTCCAGCCCGACCAGCGGGAGGATCTCATCCACCCGCGCCCGCCGCTCGGCCCGGGATAGCCCGGCGATCTCCAGCGGGAAGGCCACGTTCTCGGCCACGGTCCGCCGCGTGTGCAGGTTGAAGTGCTGGAACACCATGCCGATGCCCCGCCGCGCCGCGCGCAGCCCCGCATCGTCCAGCGCCAGCATATCCTGCCCAAGCACCGAGATGCCGCCGGCATCCGGCCGCTCCAGCAGGTTCACGGTCCGGATCAGCGTCGACTTGCCCGCACCGGAACGCCCGACGATCCCGAAGATCTCGCCGGCCCGCACTTCCAGCGACACGTCGTCGAGCGCCACTGTCCCGCCCGCGGCGAAGCGCTTGCGCAGGCCAGTCAGGGCGATGGCGGTCAGATCCGCAGCTCCGGGGATATCACGCATGATCGGCGTGATATCCCACCTACCCCGCCCCCGTGAAGTGATATCGCGAGCGGGACAGCCATGTCTATTCGGGTTGGACGCCGGCCAGCCGCAGCAGGGTCTGGGCCCGCTCGAAGTCCCGCTGGATGTAGGTGTCCAGATCCGCGCCCTTCTCGAAGAGCGGCACGATGGCCAGCCCTTCCAGCCGCGCCCTCACGGCCGGCTCGGCCATGATCGCCCCGACCTCGTCGGCGATGCGCCCGGTGACGGTGTCCGGCGTGCGCGGCGGCGCCCACACCACCCACCAGGACTGCGCATCCACCTCCGGAAAGCCCGATTCCGCCGTGGTCGCGAGATCCGGCGCGGCGGCGTTGCGGCGGGGCGCGGTCAGCGCCAGGCCGTGGAGGTTGCCGGCGCGCACCGGCGGCAGCATGGCCAGCATGGGGTCGATCTGGACGCCGATGCTGCCGCCCATGAGGTCCGCCAGCGCCGGGGTGGTGCCGCGATAGGGCACCAGCGTCACGTCCGCGCCGATCGCCCGCGCGAACTGGATCGTCGAAAGATGCCCCGCCGAGCCCAGTGCGGAGACGCCGAAGGACCAGTCGCGCGGATTGGCGAGGGCCGCCGCCTTCACCTCGGCCATGGTCTTCTGCGGCCGGTTCGGGTTGCAGGCAATCAGGCAGGGCCCCTCGCCCGTCCGCGCGATCGGCTTGAGGTCGGTGATCGGGTCGTAGCCCGGATTGCGCATCACCAGCCGCGCGATGGTCTGCACGCTGGCCGAGATCAGCAGCGTGTAGCCGTCCGGTGTCGCCGTGGAGACCGCGATGCCGCCGATCGTCCCGTTGGCGCCGGTGCGGTTCTCGACCGTGAAGGTCTGCCCCGTCCGCTCCTGCAGGCGCTGCGAGATGACGCGCGCCATGACATCCACCGAGCCGCCGGCAGCGAAGGGCACGACGACACGCACGGGCCGGTTCGGCCAGGCGTTCTGCGCGAGGACCGGCGGTGCGGCCAGCGGCACGGCCGCAGCCGCGGTCAGAAGGGCGCGGCGCGTGGTCGTCATTCAGAAGGCTTCCTTGTAGGGGCGAAGGTCGAGTTCCAGCGTCCAGGCCGAGCGGTGCTGGCGATGCAGCTGCCAATAGGCCTCGGCAATGGCGTCGATGCTGAGCAGCCCATCCTCGCCCGCCGTGGCCACGCGCTCGGGGCGGCGCGAGCGCAGCCGCTCGCCGTCGATGCCGCCGTCGATCACCGCATGCGCCACGTGCAGGCCCAGCGGCCCGAGCTCCCGCGCCGCCGACTGCGCGATGGCCCGCAGCCCGGCCTTGGCCGAGGCGAAGGCGGCGAAATTGGCAGCACCCCGCAAGCTCGCCGTGGCGCCCGTGAAGATCAGCGTGCCGCGTCCCTTCGGCACCATCCGCCGCGCCGCCTCGCGCCCCACCACGAAGCCGCCCAGCGTGTTGGTGCGCCAGGCCTCCTCGAAGGTCTCGACCGAGAGGTCGCGGAAGGGCGTGCGGACGTTCACGCCCGCGTTGAAGACGACGATCTCGAGGT
>JAQGHZ010000550.1 GCA_028291485.1 Rubritepida sp.
GCGACCAGATCCTGGCGCTGATCGCCTCCTCCTGGGCGCAGCAGGGCCGGCTCAAGGGCGACGCGCTGGTCGCGACGGTCATGAGCAACATGGGGCTGGAGCGCTACATGAAGGCCAAGGGCCTCGCGCTCCATCGCACCAATGTGGGCGACCGCTACGTCAGCGAGCGCATGCGCGAGACGGGCTGCAACGTCGGCGGCGAGCAGTCGGGCCATGTGATCCTCACCGACTTCGGCACGACGGGCGACGGGCTGGTGGCGGCGCTGCAGGTGCTGGCCGTGCTGGTCGAGCAGAAGCGCCCGGCCAGCGAGGTCTGCCGCCAGTTCGAGACGCTGCCGCAGCGCCTCGTGAACATCCGCTTCACCGGCGTCTCGCCGCTGAAGGATGCGGGCGTGCAGAGCGTCATCGCGGCCGAGGAGAAAGCGCTGGGCGAAGCCGGCCGCGTGCTCATCCGCGCGAGCGGGACCGAGCCGGTGATCCGCGTGATGGTGGAGGCGGAGGAGGAAGGGCGGCTGAACCAGGTGCTCGACAGCCTCTGCGGGACGATCCGCTCGAAGGTGAGCGCCTAGAGCATGATCGCCGCAGGTGGCATCACCGGAGGCGTGAATCATGCTCTCAAAACAACAAGCTAGAGCTTTTGCAGTGAGCTCTTGCGAACGGAAGAAGCTCTAGCTCATGCGAGGCCGCGTCCTCATCTGCGCCGGCTCCGATTCCGGGGGCGGCGCCGGAATCCAGGCGGACATCAAGGCCGTCACCGCGCTCGGCGGCTTCGCCATGACGGCCATCACCGCGCTCACCGCCCAGAACACGCTCGGCGTGCAGGGCGTGCTCGGCGTCGAGACCGGCTTCATCCGGCTGCAGATCGCCTCCGTATTGGACGATCTCGGCGCCGATGCGCTCAAGACCGGGATGCTGCACGACACGCCGACCATCGAGGCCGTCTGCGACGAGCTTTCGGCCCGCGCGCCCGGCGTGAAGCTGGTCGCCGATCCGGTGATGGTGGCCAAGGGCGGCCATGCCCTGCTGGCGCCGGATGCGGTGGAGACCCTGAAGCGCCGCCTGCTGCCGATCGCCGCGCTGGTCACGCCCAATCTGCCGGAGGCCGAGGTGCTGGCCGGCTTCCCCGTCACGGACGAGCGCTCGATGCGCGAGGCGGCGAAGGGCATCCTCGCCATGGGCGTGCCGGCCGTGCTGCTGAAGGGCGGCCATATGGAGGGCGAGATCCTGGTGGACCTGCTCGCCACCGCCGAGGGCGTCATCCGCTTCGAGGACCGCCGCATCGCCACGCGCCACACCCACGGCACGGGCTGCACCCTGGCCTCGGCGATCGCGACCGGCCTCGCCCAGGGCATGGCGCTGGAGCCGGCCGTCGCCCGTGCGCGGCGCTACGTGCGCGCCGCCATCCTGGCGGCGCCTGGCTTCGGCGGCGGACACGGGCCCCTCGACCATGGCGTGACGGTGGACCCCGGGCGCTTCGACTGAGCCCAGGGGCCAGCCCACCGATTCAGGACGTCACTTCCCGCGAGGTGATCTCGTACTGGAACTGCGGCGGGTTGAGGCAGTCCGGCTGCCCGGCCGAGGTGAAGGCGCAGGGATACATCAGGAAGGCGAAGTTCGGCTTCTGCCGATCGCCGGCCTCGGGCAGGACGATGTCGGCGGCGCTGTTGTAGCCCACCCAGTTCATCTCCCAGCCGCCGAAGAGCCGCTCGCGCAGGGCGTCGATCTCCGGGCTGCCGAGCGCCAGCCGGTGGTCCAGGATCACCTTGCGGACGTCGGCCGGATCGACCGGGAACCAGCCCTTGCCGTCCAGATGGACTTCCGAGCGGCAGTGCTAAGGCGGCCGGCATGGTCAAAACAGTCAGTCCGCGCGGATATTTCCCAGCCGCACCACCTCCTCGTAGCGCGCCAGCTCGCTGCGGACGAGCGCGGTCAGCTCCTCCGGCGTCTTGTGCCAGGGCGTCATGCCGACGCGGTCGAGCGCCTGGCGGAAGGCGGGATCGGCGAGCATGCCGTCCAGCTCGGCCGTGATGCGGCGGAGGATGGCCGGGTCGGTCCGGGCCGGCGCGAAGAGCGCCTGCCAGGCCAGCATCTCCAGCCCGGCGAATTCCGGCAGGCGGGCGAGCGGCGGCAGGTCCGGCAGGCCCGGCGCCGGCTCCAGCGAGGAGATGGCATAGCCCTTGATCCTGTTGTCGCGGATCAGCGGGCCCGTGCTGGTGACGGTCAGCACCGCGAGGTCCAGCCGTCCGGCCATCAGGTCCGTCGGGATCTGCGCCGCGACGCGGTAGGGCACGTGCTCCAGCTTCGCGCCCGAGCGGCGGGCGATGATCTCGCCCCAGAGATGCAGCGACGTCCCCGTGCCGGAGCTCGCATAGGTCAGCCCGTCCGGCCGCGACCTGGACAGCGCGATCACGCCGGCCATGTCGGCCGCGGGCAGATCGGGCCGGCCCACCAGGGTCAGCGGGAGCGAGGCCAGCATGCCGATGGGCGCGAAGTCGCGCAGCGGGTCGTAGCGGACGGCCCCAGGCGTCACGAAGGGCGAGATGGTGAAGGGGCTTTCCACGCCGACCAGCAGGGTGTGCCCATCCGGCGCGGCGCGGGCCGCGCGCTCGGTGCCGATGGTGCCGCCGGCGCCCGGCGCGTTCTCCACGACGACGTTCTGGCCGAGCCGGCGTGACAGCTCGCTCGCCGTGAGCCGCGCGACAGTGTCGACATTGCCGCCGGGCGCGAAGGGCACGATGAGCGTGATCGTCCGCGACTGCGCCAGCGCTGGCGTGGCCAGGACGGCGGAGGAGGCGAGCAGGGCGCGGCGCTTCATGCGATCGCTCCCCCGGGAAAGCACTCGGCCGATAACGCGTCGAACTCCTGGGCGAAGGCGCCCTCCAGGTGGCGGCGCGCGGGCTCCGGCAGGAAGGAGCCGCGGATGCCGTTGAGCATGAAGCCGCGCAGGTCGGCGAGGCCGAAGCCGAAATCCTCCACCATCATCCGCCAGCAGCGCGTGGGCGTGACCTGGTGCAGCGGCGGGTCGTCGGTGTTGGGGTGGATGAGCAGGCCGGCGGCGGGCATGCGGCGGATCGGGTGGTCCTGCGTCCAGCGCTCAGGCGGCAGGGTGCGCAGGTAGTAGGAGTTGGTCGGCACCACCGTGAAGAGCACGCCGCGCTCGGCGCAGCGGGCTGATAACGCGGGGTCTTCGAGGACGGTGTAGCCGTGGTCGATGCGGTCCACCTCCAGCAGGTCCAGCGCGGTCTCGACGTTGCGCGGATGGCAGCCGAACTCGCCGGCATGCGCGGTGAGGCGGAAGCCGCCCTGCTTCGCCATGCGCCAGGCCTTCCAGAAGAGCTCGGGCGGGCGGTCCGTCTCGCGGTAGTCGATGCCCATTCCGATGATGGGATCGCGGCGGTGCGCCAGCATCCATTCGGCGAGCTGGGTCGCGGCCTCGGGCGTGTCCTCGCGGTCGATGGCGGGGATGAGGAGGGCGGAGACGCCGAAATCCGTCGCGGCATCGGCGAAGCCGGCCAGGATCGCGTCGGCGCCCCTGGCATAGGGGAAGATGTGCTCCGTCCCGGTCGGGTTCCAGAAGATCTCGGAATGCCGCACCCCATGGGCCGCCGCGTCCTGCAGGTGCTCGTAGGCGATGCGGTGGAGGTCGCCGGGCTGGCGCAGCACGCGCTGCTCCAGGGCGCGGAGCACGTGCAGCACGCCCTTGGGCTTGGCGTCACGGGCGTAGAGCGCTTCCGTCTCGGCCTCCGCCATGCCGCTGCGGGCGGCCATCTCGGCGAAGGTGGCCTGCCGCACGGCGCCCAGCAGATGCACGTGCAGGTCGACCTTGGGCATGGCGAGGCAGAAGGATTCCAATGTGTCCGACATCCGGCGGAAACTGCCCTGTGACCCCGGCGAAGGGAAGGGCGGTGACAGGAGCCGTGGCCCATGGCACGAACCGGCTCATGCTGAAGCCGCAAAACCCCTGCTTCTCCTCAGGCCCCTGCGCCAAGCGCCCGGGCTTCTCCCTCGCCGCGCTGGAGGGTGCCTTGCTGGGCCGCAGCCACCGCGCTGCGGCGCCAAAGGCGAAGCTCGCCGAGGTGATCTCGCGCTCCAAGGCGATCCTCGGCATCCCCGCCGACTACCGCCTCGGCATCGTGCCCGCATCGGACACCGGCGCCGTGGAGATGGCGCTGTGGAGCCTGCTCGGCCCGCGCCCCGTCGACGTGCTGGCCTGGGAGAGCTTCTCCGCCGAATGGGCGCAGGACATCGCCTTCGAGCTCAAGCTGAACGAGCTGCGCATGATCCGCGCGCCCTATGGCGGCCTGCCCGACGTCTGGAAGGTGGACCCCAAGCGCGACTGCGTCTTCGTCTGGAACGGCACGACCAGCGGCGTGCGCCTCGTCGCGGCCGATTGGATCGCGGACGACCGCGAGGGGCTGACCATCTGCGACGCCACCTCCGCGGCCTTCGCCATGGAGCTGCCCTGGGACAAGCTCGATGTCGTCACCTGGTCCTGGCAGAAGGTGCTGGGGGGCGAGGCGGCGCATGGGATGCTGGCGCTCTCGCCGCGCGCGGTGAAGCGGCTCGAGGAGCACACGCCGTCCTGGCCCATGCCGAAGATCTTCCGGCTCACCAAGGACGGCAAGATCAACGAGGCGATTTTCCGCGGCGACACGATCAACACGCCCTCCATGCTCTGCGTCGAGGACGCGCTGGATGGGCTGCGCTGGGCGGAATCGGTGGGCGGATTGCCGGCGCTGATCGCGCGGTCGGAATCCAACCTCGCCGCCGTCGCCGCATGGGCGGAGCAGAGCGACTGGGCGCGCTTCCTGGCCATGGACCCGGCCACGCGCTCCTGCACCTCGGTCTGCCTGAAGATCGTGGCGGACTGGTTCACCGCAATGGACTACGAGAAGCAGGTGGAGGCGGCCAAAAGGCTCGCCGCGAACCTGGAGAGCGAGGGCGTGGCGCTCGATGCCGGCAGCTACCGCGACGCGCCGCCGGGCCTGCGGATCTGGTGCGGCGCCACGATCGAGCGTTCCGACGTCGAGGCGCTGCTGCCCTGGCTGGATGTGGCCTTCGCCCGGGTGGCGAAGGAATTCGCGGCCTAACGCAGGCCGAGGAAGCTCAGCACGATGGCGATGACGACCACGAGGCCGACGATATAGATGACGAGGTTCATGGCGGTGTTCCTTCTGCTCCTTCCGTAACTGCGAAAGCGAGGGACGGTTTCGGCGTGAACCTGCGTCAGACCTCCACCACCACGTAGTCCTGCTCGATGCTCACCGGAAAGGTCTCGGCCTGGAGTTCCAGCGCCTCGCCCTTCTCGACGCAGGCCGGGAAGGTGCGCACCTTCATCCGCCGCGGGTCGAACTGCGATTTTCCCGTGCGGATGTCGAACTCCCAGGCGTGCCAGGGGCAGCGCACGAACTCGCCCGAGCGGCTGTAGCTGTACTCGCCGGGACAGGGGCTCTGGATCAGCGCGATGGATTTGCCTTGCGACAGCGAGCCGCCCTGGTGCGGGCAGCGGTCCGACAGCGCGAAGAACTCGCCACCCAGGTTGAACAGCACGATCTTCTTGCCGTCCACCTCGACCATCCGGCGTTCGCCCGGCGCGATCTCCGCAACGGGCGCGATGACGTGGCGAGCCATCAGAAGTTGTACACCGACTTCGCGTTGACGCCGTAGATCGCGGCACGCTTCGCCTCGGGGATGAAGCTCGGGATGGCGAAGCGCGGATCGTCGAAATCCCAATGCGGGTAGTCGCTGGCGTAGAGGATCTTGTCCCAGCCGATCCAGCCCATGCAGTCGAGCAGCTGCTCCGGCCGCGGCGGCTCCTCGACGGGCTGGGTGCTGACCCAGATGTGCTCGCGGATCTGCTCCGAGGGCAGCCGCTTCACGTGCGGCAGCTCGTGCTTCAGCGTCGGCCACTGCTTGTCGAGACGCCAGGCGACACTCGGCATCCAACCGAAGCCGCACTCGATCAGCACGACCTTGAGCCTGGGGAAGCGCTCGAACACGCCCTCCAGCACCATCGAGATGACCAGCGACTGGCAGGAGGTGGCGTGCTCGCTGACCTCCTCGATGTAGAAGCTCGGCCAGCCGCCATTGGTCATGGCCCAGCCGGAATAGCCGAAGGCGTGGATGCCGATGGGCAGCCCCACCTCCTGCGCCGCCTCGAAGATCGGCCAGTACTTCGGATTGCCGAGCGGGTGCGAGGTGCGGCTCATCAGCAGCACCTGGCAGAAGCGCGAATCGCCGCCGCGCAGGCGGATCTCCTTCGCGCTCGCCTCGGGGTCCTCATAGGCGACCACGACGGAGGCGCGGAGACGGTCGTCATTCTCGACCCAGGTCGCGAGCTGCCACTCGTTCACCGCATGCGCCATGGCGACGGAGAAGGGGTTGTTCTGGTCGCCCTGCGCCGTCGGCTGCAGCGGGTTCAGCACGCCCACGTCGATGCCGTGGAAGTCCAGGTGCTGCGAGGCGACCATGGCCGGGTCGCTCGCCGGCGTGCCGCCCTGCTCGGGCCAGGCGTCCACGCGGCAGGCCAGCGGCTGCGACTTGAAGTAGGGCGTGCCCTTGGCGAAGCCGTGGCGTGGCCGGATGCCGTAGGTGTCCAGCCGCTCGCGCATCGCGGCCGAGAGCCAGGGGTCGTAGTCGTGGATGGATTTCGCGCGCGGATGGATGTCCACGTCAATGAGGCCTTGGGTGGCGGCGAGGGGGCGGCCTGGGGCCGCCTGCGGACGGATGACGTTCATGCCACAGTCTCCTGAGCGAGACGCTTGTAGGTGGAGAATGCGTTCTCCACGCAGATCTTGCGGGCCAGTTCCGGGCTAATCCCCGGCGGCAGCTTCGGCGCGCCGTCAAACTGCCAGTGCGGCCAGTCACTGGACCATAGCAGCATTTCGTCGCTGCCGAGGTGGTCGATCAGCCGCTGCACCGTCTCGGCGTCGTCCGGCGCGTCGAAGGGCTGCACGGAGAGCCGCACATTCTCCTTCACGACCTCGATCGGCGAGCGGTCGAGCCAGGGCACCTCGAAGCGGACGCCCTTCCAGCCCTTGGAGAGCCGCCAGAGGAAGGCCGGCAGCCAGCTCACGCCGCTTTCCAGCAGGACCACCTTCAGCGTCGGGAACTTCACGAAGACGCCCTCGGTGATCATCGAGGCCAAGGTGCTCTGGAAGCCCTGCTGGTTGGCCATGTAGTCCTCGGCGTACCAGGAGGGCCAGCCCAGCGAGGTCACCGGATTGCGGTAGGTGCTGCCGGCGTGGATGGCGAGCGGCAGGTCGTGCCGCACCAGCGCCTCGAAGACCGGCCAGTTGTGCCGGCGGCCGAGCGGCGTCTCGCCCATCACCAGCACCATGGCCTGCACGAAGCGGGGATCCGGCGCGCAGCGCTCGATCTCGGCGACGGCATGCTCGGTGTTGAACATGGGCAGGATGATGGAGCCGGAGAGGCGCGGATCGGCGTCCAGCCACTCCTTCCGGGTCCAGTCGTTCAGCGCCTGGGTGAAGCCGTGGGCCATGTCCTCGTTGAAGACGAGCTGCACGCCGTAGAGCGGCGTCACGATGCCGCGGGCGATGCCCCAGGGCTCCAGCACCTGCTCGCGCAGCTGCTGCACGGTGGCGGCGGGCGGGCCCGATCCCGGGCGCCAGTCGGCGCGCACGGATTTGGGCGACCGGGGCGGGTAGGACTGGGTGTCGAAACCCTCCATGCCGCGCATGGCGATCTGGTCGCGCCAGATGGGCTCGAGATAGGGGGTGAGCGCCGCAAGCCCCGGAACCATGGGATGCAGGTCAACGTCGATGGTGCCCCCAGGGAGCCCCGAACTCGGCAATTCCATGTTCATTTCCTCTCGGGGCGCGATTGTGTCACGCCCCGAGAGGTCACGAAAGTCTGGTGGTCACGAAACTCCGGACTTATCGATAATTCGGATCAGTAGCCGCGATAGCCGCGCGGAGGCGGAGGCGTCGGCGTCGTCGCCGCGCCGACCGCGGCACCGCCCAGCGCGCCCACGCCCGCGCCGATCAGCGCACCGGA
>JAQGHZ010000559.1 GCA_028291485.1 Rubritepida sp.
CGCGTGGGCATCCGGACCGCGGTCGATGCGCAGACCTGGGCGACCTTCATCGGCCGCGCCAGCCGCGCCGATCTTTCCGCCTTCCTGGTCGGCTGGGGCTCGAACCCGGACGGCAGCCACCCACTGCGCAACCTGGTTGCCTGCCCGAACCGCGAGACCGGCCTCGGCGCCTCCAACCGCGGCCGCTACTGCAATCCGGAGCTGGACCGCGGCCTCGAGGAATCCTCGCAGATCCTGGACGAGGAGGCGCGGCAGACGCGGCTGATCGAGCTGGAGCGGATGGCGCTGGACGACGTGGCGCTCATCCCGCTGCACATCCAGACCAATATCTGGGCTGCCCGCCGCGGCTTCGTGGTGACGCCGCGCGCGGACGAGCTGACCCGGGCGCAGGACGTCCGCCCCGTTTCCGCCGCCCCGGCAGCAGCGGCACGCTGAGATGACCGTATACCTCCTGCGCCGGCTGCTGCAGGCGCTCCTGGTGATGCTCGCCATGAGCCTCATCGTCTTCGTCGGCGTCTATGCCATCGGCGACCCGGTCGAGATCCTGATTTCGCCCGACGCAGACCAGATGGAGCGCGAGCGCGCCATCAAGGCGCTCGGCCTCGACCTGCCGCTCTGGCAGCAATACCTGACCTTCCTGTTCCGAGCGGTGCAGGGAGACCTCGGCCGCAGCTTCGTCTTCAACGAGCCGGCGCTGCAGCTGATTCTGCAGAAGATGCCCGCGACCCTGGAGCTGGCCGTCGGCGCGACCTTCATGGCGGTGCTGATCGGCCTGCCGCTCGGCCTCTATGCCGGGCTTAAGCCGGACAGCGCGGGCTCCAAGGCGATCATGGCCGGGAGCATCCTCGGCTTCTCGCTGCCGACCTTCTGGGTCGGGCTGATGCTCATCATGGTCTTCGCCGTGCAGCTCGGCTGGCTGCCCAGCACGGGGCGTGGCGAGACGGCCCAGTTCCTCGGTCTGCGCTGGTCCTTCCTGACGCGGGACGGGATCGCGCATCTCATCATGCCGGCGGTGAACCTGTCGCTGTTCAAGATCAGCCTTGTGGTGCGGCTGACGCGTTCCGGCGTGCGCGAGACCATGCTGATGGACTACGTGAAGTTCGCGCGTGCCAAAGGTCTCTCGCCCCGGCGCGTGACCTATGTGCACGTGTTCAAGAACATCCTGATCCCGGTCGTGACCGTCGTGGGGCTGGAGCTCGGCTCGACCATCGCCTTCTCGGTGGTGACGGAGAGCATCTTCGCCTGGCCGGGCATGGGCAAGCTCATCATCGACAGCATCAACGTGCTCGATCGCCCGGTGATCGTGGCCTATCTGATGATCATCGTGATGATGTTCATCGTCATCAACCTCGCGGTGGACCTGCTCTATTCGACGTTGGATCCGCGCGTGCGGCTGGAGGGCAAGTCATGAGCGACATTACCGCCGACACAGTCCCCGTCGTCGCGCTGGTCGTGAAGGACGAGACGCCCTTCCGCCGCTTCGTCTCCGAGTTCTTCGCGAGCAAGATCGCGACATCAGGGCTGATCGTCTTCACCATCATCGCGGTGCTGGCGATCCTGGCCCCTTGGATCACGCCGCAGAACCCCTACGACCTAGCCCAACTCGACATCATGGACGGCCGGCTGGAGCCGGGCTCGGTGGGCGGCTCGGGCATGACCCACTGGCTCGGCACGGACGACCAGGGCCGCGACATGCTGTCGGGCATCATCTACGGGCTGCGCATCTCGCTGACGGTGGGCATCGGCTCGGCCTTCATCGCGAGCCTCGTCGGCGCTTCGCTCGGACTGCTGGCCGCCTATGGCGGCGGGCGGACCGACAGCCTGATCATGCGCCTCGTCGACCTGCAGCTCTCTTTCCCGACCATCCTCGCCGCGCTGATGATCCTGGCCTTCCTCGGCAAGGGCGTGGGGAACGTGGTGATCGCGCTGGTCATCGTGGAATGGGCCTATTACGCGCGCACCGTGCGCGGCTCGGCCCTGGTCGAGCGGCGGCGCGAGTACATCGAGGCGGCGCAGTGCCTGGCCTTGCCGACGCGGCGCATCCTGTTCCGGCACCTTCTGCCCAACTGTTTGCCGCCGCTGATCGTGGTGGGCACCATCCAGGTGGCGCGCGCCATCGCGCTGGAGGCGACGCTCTCCTTCCTCGGCCTCGGCGTGCCGATCACCGAGCCTTCGCTCGGCCTGCTGATCGCCAATGGCTACGAGTACATGCTCAGCGGGAAGTACTGGATCAGCTTTTATCCGGGCATCGCGCTGCTGGTGACGATCGTCTCGATCAACCTCATGGGTGATCACCTTCGTGACGTCTTGAATCCGAGGTTGAAAAAGTGAGCGTAGCGACCCTCGAAGTCCGGAATCTCCAGACGCATTTCTTCACCCGCGCGGGCGTGGTGAAGGCGGTGGACGGCGTGAGCTTCACCGTCGGCCGCGGCAAGGTCCTGGGCCTGGTCGGCGAATCCGGCTCGGGCAAGACGGTGACGGGCTTCTCCATCATCGGCCTCGTGGACGAGCCGGGCCGCGTCGTGGGCGGCGAGATCCTGTTCCACGGCCAGAACCTCGCGCGGCTCAGCGAGGAGGAGATGCGGCAGCTGCGGGGCAACCGCATCGCCATGATCTTCCAGGACCCGATGATGACGCTGAACCCGGTCCTGCGCATCGACACGCAGATGATCGAGACGGTTCTGGCGCACACCAAGGTCTCGCACGAGGAGGCGCGGCAGCGCTGCCGCGACACGCTCGGCATGGTGGGGATCCCCTCGCCGGAGGAGCGGCTGAAATCCTACCCGCATCAGTTCTCGGGCGGCATGCGCCAGCGCGTGGCCATCGCCATCGCGCTGCTGCACCGGCCGGAGCTGATCATCGCCGACGAGCCGACGACGGCGCTGGACGTGACCATCCAGGGCCAGATCCTGGCCGAGGTGCAGAAGCTGGCGATCAACACCGGCACGAGCCTCATCTGGATCACGCACGACCTCTCTGTCGTCGCCGGTTTGGCGGACGATATCGCCGTCATGTATGCCGGCCGCGTCGTCGAGGACGGCCCCGTCTCCGAGGTTCTGGACAAGCCGCTGCATCCCTACACCCACGGCCTGATCGGCTCCGTGCCCAGCCGCAACAAGCGCGGCGAGCCGCTGCGGCAGATCCCGGGCATGACGCCCTCGCTGCTCAAGCTGCCCCCAGGCTGCGCCTTCCGCAGCCGCTGCGACCGCGCCACGGCGGAATGCGCGGCGCCGATCGAGCTGATGGAACTGACCCTCGGCCGCCATGCGCGCTGCATCCATCCGCATATGGAGGCGGTGGCGGCATGAGCGCGACGATGCAGCAGTCCCAGGGCACGGCCCACGTGCCGGAGCGGCCGATCATCGAGCTGATCGGCATCACCAAGCGCTTCGAGAAGAAGCTCGATTTCATCGGCAAGCTCGCCCAGAAGCTGGGCGCGCCGATCCGCGAGGAGATCGTCCACGCCGTCGACAACGTGAACCTCTCGATCCGCAAGGGCGAGGTGGTCGGGCTGGTCGGCGAATCCGGCTGCGGCAAGTCCACGCTGGGCCGCGTCGTCGCCGGCATCATGCCGCCCTCGGATGGCGAGGTGCTGTGGCGCGGCCGGAACATCGCCTCGCTGCATGGCGCCGAGGCGAAGGAAGCCAAGCTGCGCGCGCAGATGATCTTCCAGGACCCTTACGCCTCGCTCAATCCGCGCATGAAGGTGCAGGACATCGTGGGCGAGGCCCCGCTGGTCCACGGCATGACCACGCGCGGCGGCTTCGACACCTATGTGGACGAGCAGCTGCGCCGCGCCGGCCTCGATCCCACGCTGAAGAAGCGCTACCCGCACCAATTCTCGGGCGGGCAGCGGCAGCGCATCGGCATCGCGCGCGCGCTCGCCGTGCAGCCGGAATTCCTGGTCTGCGACGAATCGGTGGCGGCGCTGGACGTCTCGATCCAGGCGCAGATCCTGAACCTGTTCATGAAGCTGCGCGCGGATCTGGACCTCACCTACCTCTTCATCAGCCACGATCTCGGCGTGGTGGAGCACCTCTCCGACCGCGTGGTGATCATGTATCTCGGCCGCGTCGTCGAGCAGGCGCCGTCGGAAGAGATTTTTGCCCGGGCGAACCATCCCTACACGGTGTCCCTGCTCTCCTCCGTGCCGCGGATCGAGGCGCGCAAGCGGGCCTTCGCGACGGTGAAGGGCGAGATCCCCTCGCCGCTGAACCCGCCGCCGGGCTGCCACTTCCACCCGCGCTGCCCGCACGCCTTCGACCGTTGCAAGGTCGAGGTGCCGGCGCTGAAGGAGATCGCGCCGGGTCATCTGAGTGCCTGCCATTTGAATGGGTGAGAGCATTTTTGCGCCCTCGAACGCCGGGCGCCGCGGCTGGGACGCCAGTGAGTAGGTCGGCTCTGGGCGCGCCGGCCGCCGTGCGGCCGAATTCGACGAGTATCCCGCCCTATTTCGCGCAATGGGCCTCGGCTGAGCTGGTGCCCGAATTCCTGGACGGCCGCCCCAGCGCGACCGACCCGCTCTGGGCCGAGAGCGGCGCCGCCGACCTCGCCGAATACGCCCGCTGGGCGCACCATCTCTGCGGCATCGCCTGCCTGAAGATGGCCCTGGCGGCGCGCGGCGAGGCGCATTCCATCCACGCGCTGCGTCGCGACGTGCAGGCGCTCGGCGGCTACATCGACCAGGGCGGCGACGATATCCGCGGCCTGATCTATGCCGGCGCCGTGCAATGGCTGAACGGCCGCGGCATCGCGGCGCGCGTCGTGCTCGACGAGCCCCGTCCGGAGCTGGCGCCGGGCGAGCTCTACATCGCCTCGGTGAACCCGCGCATCCGCCGGCCGGAGCTCGATCCGCCGCACAAGGGCGGGCACCTGGTCCTGGTCTTCGGCACCGATGCGGAGGGGCGGCTGCGCTTCCACAACCCCTCGGGCCATAGCGACGAGACCCGCCGCGACGTCCGAATGCATCCGGACGACTTCTCGCGCTTCCACGCGGATCGGGGCATCTTCATTCCATCGTGAATCCCCTCTCCGACCGCGGCCTGATCTGGGGCACCGCCCTGACCCAGTTCATCGGCTGGGGCGCGCTGTTCATCCCCTTCAGCCTCGTGCTGGAGCCGATGGAGGCGGATCTGGGCTGGAGCCGCGGAGAGCTGAACGGCGCGCTGACCCTCGGCCTGCTGGTCTCGGGCCTGCTCGGAATCCCGGTCGGGCGCTGGGTGGACCGGCAGGGCGGGCGCATGCCGTTGACCCTGGGCGCGCTGCTGGGCGCGGCGGTCCTGGCCGGCTGGGCGATGGTGGACCGGCTCTGGGTCTTCTACCTGCTTTGGATCGCGATGGGCTGTGCCCATGCCACCGCCCTCTGGACCCCGGCCATGGCGATGGTGGTCGCGCTCGCCAGGCAGCCGGCCAAGGCCATCGCCGGCATCACCTTCGTCACGGGCTTCACGGCCACGGTCTTCGTGCCGCTGATCGCCCTGCTGGTGGATCGGCTGGGCTGGCGCGGCGCGCTGCTCGTGCTGGCGGCGATACAGCTCGTGCCCGCCGCCATCGCCTGGGCGCAGTTCCGCGGCGTGGCGCTGCCCGCGCCCACCCTGGCCGTGT
>JAQGHZ010000581.1 GCA_028291485.1 Rubritepida sp.
TGACGGTACAGTTCCTCAACGACGCCTGGGGCGGCACTTCCGACACCGACCGCAACCTCCATGTCGAGAGCGTGCTGGTGAATGGGGCCGCCACCGGCCAGCAGCAAACCCTGTTCACCGCAGGCGAAGCCACTTTCAGCTTCGGGCATGATGTTCCGACGCCGGATGTGCTGCGGGTCTCTGTCTCTGAGGATGCCTGGGGCGGCGACGCCGCATTCCTGCTCTTCGTGGACGGCGTGCAGATGGGCCAGCATGTGGCCACCGCGTCGCATGCGGCCGGCGAGGCGAGCGTCCTGGAGTTCCATGGCGATTTCGGGGGTGGAGGCCATGAGCTGGCGGTCCGCTTCCTGAACGACGCCTGGGGCGGCACCGCTGGGACCGACCGCAATCTCTATGTGGAGAAGGTGGAGCTCAACGGGGCCGACCAGCATCATCAGGCTGCGTTGATGACCAGCGGAGACGCCATCTTCGCGTTCTGATCCAAGGACTTCTCCAGGAATTTCGCGCGGACCGGGTTCTCCCGGCCCGCGCTTTTTTTTAACGCCCGCCCACAGGGGTAGATTCCGCACTTTCGCATTTGATGACTGCGCATTTTACAACCGAAGCGCGAAATCCAGCCAAGCCAATTCGGAAGAGTGCCCTGAAGGCTGCTGTGGCATGAGTATATTCCGACCCTGCCTTGGTGTTTGGTTTTTAGGTAATTTTCTCAGCATCAGACGTGCCGACGGGAGGCGGATCCAAGCGGATGGAAGACAATATCGTTTCAGTCCTGATTTATTTTCAGGAAACATAATTTAAAAACTGCATAGAAATGGCGGTCGTTTTACTTCTGTAGTGATCCTCCCCATACGCTGCTAAATTATCCGTCAGCTTTACTCACAGGATGAATATTTCGACCGGGTCCTTTCTTTCTGGGAGATAAAAATGCTTGTGAATGCAAAATCTGGAACGGCAGAGGGGCATGGCGTCCCCATCCTCGGGCGGCAGACGCCTCTGGATGAACCCCTGGGCCTCAACAGCCGGGCGCCGACCTCCGCGGATGCCGGTGTCGGCGTGCGTATCAAGCAGCTTCGCCGGGCCGCCGGCCGAACCCAGAAGCAGATCGCCAACGCGATCGGCGTGACCGGCGCTCAGTTCCACCGCTACGAGACCGGTGCGACCCGAGTGGCTGCCAGCCGCCTCCTGGCCATCGCCGCGGCGCTCGGAACGAGGCCGGAAGCGCTGATCGGGATCCAGAAGCCGCCCTCGGCGCCGTCGCCTCTCGATGGTGCCGCAACGGACGACCTTGTCGAACTCGTCGAGGCCTATACCGCGATCAGCGATCCCCGCCGCCGGCACGCTCTCATCGCCTTCGCCCGCGTCGTCGCGCGCGGACCGCTGCCGGACGAACAACCCGCCACCGACTAGAGAGCGATCCGCGGAGGTGGAACCACCAAAGCGGTGAATTGCTCTCTCAGCAAAGTCCTGGACCAGGATCCATCTTCTTGGATCATGGTCCAGGAAAAGTCTCGGCCGAAGGCAGGCCGTGCGACTGCGAATCCGGTGCCAGGTGGGCCGGACTCGCTCCGCCCGAGCGGTTCGCGTACGGATCCTTCGCGGTTCGCACACGGGTTCTTAACTGCATCGCCGGCAAGGGCCGGCCCGGTCAGGGCGAAGCCATGACGATCCGAATCAACTCCGGCAGCGAACGGGCCCCGAGCTTGGCCATGATGGTCGCGCGGTGGTTTTCCACCGTGCGCTGACTGAGATTCAGGTCGGCCGCGATAATCTTGTTGGGCGCGCCCGCGATGACGCGGTCCAGGATCTCGCGCTGACGCGGCGTAAGACTTGCGAGCCGAACGGATTGCTCCGTCCGCGAGGCCTGCTGCCGGGCGCCGGCCGCCGCCCTCACCGCCCCTTTCTCCAGGCTGCGCAGCAGCGTCTCGTTGTGGATGGGCTTTTTCAGGAAGTCGATCGCCCCCGCCGAGATGGCGCTGACGGCGAGGCGGATATCGCCCTGACCTGCGACCATGATCGTCGGCAGCCGGCCGGCATGCGGCCGCAGCGCGTTGAGCAGTTCCATCCCGTTCAGCCCGGTCATGCCCCAGTCCGCCAGCACGCAGCCGCGGCGTTCGGGCGTGTCGGCCTCCAGAAACGCCTGCGCGCTGGCGAAGGTCTCGACGCGCCATCCGAGGCTCTTCAGCCATTCGGCGACGTCGTGCAGTTCCGTGCCGTCCTCCACGATGAAGACGTTGCCGTGCAGCCCACCCTCCGGCGCGACCGCGGAGGGGCGCAGGCGCGGCACCCGGCGGCGAACCCGCTCCAACAGCGCCCCGGGCTCGATGTTCCGCGGCGCATGCTCGAAATCCGCCGCGGCAATCTCCTGCAGTGCAGGCGCGAAGAGTTCCCCGGAGAGGAGGATGACCGCTGGGGGCCGATCCTCCTGCGCCAGGGCGATGTGCCGTACGAGGTCGAGTCCGTTGGCGCGCCCTGGCGGGCCGTGGCTGGCGATGACGAGGGCCGGCGGATGCTCGAGCGCGAGCGCCATCGCCTGCGCCGCGTCGGTGGCCACAATCACAGCATAGCCGTCCTCCTCCAGCAGGAGGCGCACGGTGCCGGCGATCTCCAGGGCCTCTTCGACGATCAGGATCGGGCGCTGCACTTCTTGCGCCCCGCCGGCCGGGATGGCTGCCACCCCGGCCGGCAGGTCGATCAGGAAAACCGGCTCGCCCCCTGCCCGCGTCTCGATGCGGATCGGATGCCCGAGCAGTTCGGCCAGCCGCCGCGCCACGTCGAGCCCGAGGCGGAACGCCTCGTCCCCCTCGGTCCGCCGCTGCCCGTCCAGCGGCTCCTCGAAGATGGCGCGCAGCAGCGGCGAAGACAGCTGGAGCCCGCCCCCCCAGACCTCGAGGCGCAGCCGGTCCCCGCGCCTTCGGCAACCGACCAGGATCCGCCCCCGCGTCATGTGCCGCAACAGAACTGCGATCAGGTGGCGCAGCGCCTGCCGCAGCAGCCTTGGATCGGTGAGCACGGGGCGATCGCAGCCGACGACCCGCCATTTCAGGCCACTGGCGCGGGCAATGTCGCCGACGTCCCGCTCCAGCCCCGCCAGGAGCGGGCCGACGGAAAAGGCGGCGAAGCCGGGCTGCAGAAGGCCGAGGTCGAGCTGCGCACCGTCGTGCAGCGCGTCCAGGACGGCCGCCATCCGTCGGATCGCGGCCTCTCCCCCTCGCGCCGCCGGAACCGCGGTGCTGCCCGCCCCGGCCGGCTCTCCCTTCGGCGCGGTCACCTCCTGCAGGGATTGGCGCAGATCCTGCGCGGCCGCCGCCAGCAGCCGCGAGCGCTCGCGGGCCGTGCGCTCCGCCAGGGTCCGGGCATTCTCCAGCCCGGTGATGAGCTGCACCCGGTCCGTGATGTCCCCCACCACCAGCAGGGTCCGCCCCGGCGGCATGCGAAAGGCGCCGACCCGCAGCGTTCTGGGGCCGAGGCCCGGAAGCGCCGCCTGGACGACGCAATCCTCCAGCTTCTCGACCGTGTCGTCCCGGCTGGTGAGGAAGGAGGCGATCGGCGGCGCCGTCCGCAGGATGGGGCCGACCAGCAGCCGCAGCGCATTCTCGTCCGCAGGCCCGAAAAGGGCGCGGAAGGGCTCGTTCGCGAAGACCACGTGCAGGCTGGTGTCGAGCACCACGAGCGGTCGCCTCAGCGTGCGCACGATGTCCGAAGTCAGGCTCTGCCTCGCTTCCGCACGGACAGCCGCCGCCTTGGTTTCGGAAATATCGGTATAGGTGATCGTGACGCCGCCGACGGTGGCGTCATCTTCGACGACGGGGTGGATGCGGCGCAGGAGCCAGGCACCATCCGCATCCTGCAGCTCACGGGCCCTGGGTTCGAGCGTCGCAAGCACCATCCGGGCCTCATCGAGCAGGCCAGGATCGCTGATCGTGGGCGCGATATCGGCGAGCGGCCGGCCGATGTCGCTGGCGATGATGCGGAAGGGCAGCCTCGGCGACGAGGTGAAGAAGCGGATGTTGAGGTCACGATCGAGAAAGGCGGTCGCGATGCCCGACCCCTCCAGGATGCTCCGCAGCTCGCGCGCCGCATGGCGATCGTGCTGCAGCGCCAGCCGCAGCTCGGAAGTGCTGGCGACGAACTCGGCGTTCCGGCTCGTCAGCTCTTCGCGCGTGGCCGCCAGTTCCTCCCGCTGGTCCCTCGCCTCCTCCTGGCTCAGCTCCGTCGCGAGGCGCGCCGTCACCAGATCGCCCCGGGCGGCTTCGAGTTCGCGATGGAGAGCCTCGATCTCCACCTGCTGACCGGCGATCACCGCATCTCTCGAAAAATCGGTGGATGCGGCGCCGGCGGTCGCCGCCGGCATCTCCTGGAAGCTGACCAGCAGCAGTTCCTGCTGGCGCCGGATCGGCTGCACCCGCAGGCTTACGGACAGGTCGGCTGTCGGATGCGACGCCACGACACGGGCGGTTTCTCCCGTCAGACGCGCCTCCGCGACGGCCACCCCCATGGCATGGCGAAGCCATGGCGCCACGAGGGTCAGCAGCCAGCCCCCCGGCACGTCCGTGGAAATGTCGGCGAAACGCTCGACGGCACCGATCATTCCCACCACCCAGCCCACAGCGTCCACCAGCAGGCTTGGCGGCACGAAGGCCTCCACCGCAGCCTCGCGGGCGAGCCCTGCCAGTTCCGCGACCGCCTCCGGCGCGGACGGCTCGCCGGCCGCCGTGCCGTTCGGCTGGCCCTGCTGGCGCCGATAGGCGCCCGGCATCGAGGAGAAAGGGGTGGAGGAGAACGGCGCCGGGAAGATCGACGCCAGGCCGGCCTCGGCGAGCCCATCCGGTACCGGGCCATCGAGGATCAGCAGACCCGAGGTTCTGAGCGCGCCGTGAAAGGCGCCCAGCATGGGGAGCCGCACCGCCGCCGGCAGCTCCGCCAGTGATCCCTGGTGGATGATGAGGTCGAGACCCGGAAAGGGCGGATCCCTGAGCGGATCCAGCACGCTGAACACCACCGCCCTGCGAAGCTCCGGCACCACGCGCCAGCCGCCGTCCTCCGCCTCCCCAAGATACGGCTCGAGAGAGTCCTGCACTGCGTGGAACGCCGCATCAGGCCGGTAGATCCCCTCCCGGGCCTGCGCGATGGCCGCTGCGTCGGCATCGGACGCGAAGATGGCTGGAGGGTTGACTGCGCCCGCATCCAGGCAAGCCCCCAGCATCATCGCGGCGATGGCGTAAGCCTGCTCTCCCGTGCCGCAGCCGACGATCCAGATACGGATCGGGCGATCGGGCGCTTCCCTCAGGACCTGCGGGAAATAGCGGTGGCGCAGGGCCGCAAACCATCGCGCGGGGTCGAACGGGGCGCGGCCCAGCGCGTCCGCGACCAGCCGTGGGATGGACACCTGCGGCTGGCCCAGCGCCCGGGCGATCGCACTCGGGCTCGCCTCTTCCGCGACAAACACCTGCCCGCCCGCCTGCCGGATGGCAGCAAGACCCGGGGTGCCGGGATGCTCCGCCAGAACAACCGCGCCGGCACGCCGGCCTTCGTCAGCGGCGAGCACCCGCAGGAAGTGATCGAACCGGGCTTCCGCATCGGCCGCCCCGTTTCCGCCCGGCCCGTTTCCGCCCGGTCCTGGGGCGGCGTCGAGACGAAGGATTCCTCCTTCGATTCCCAGCCAGCCCTCCGTCGGTGCCAGATGAAGTTGATTCGGCAGGACTGGTGCGCCGGCCGCCGCCGGGATCACGGACAGAACGCTGCGAGCGGCGAGAAGGTCCCTCACCTGCCCCTCGCTCAGCCCGCCCTCCGGGAGGAACAGGACGAAGCCCAGGCCGGAGCCGAAGGGCAGCCCCGCGACGAACGACGCCGCCTGCTCATGGCTGGTCGCGTGCAGACCTACAATGCCGGCGGCCCAAACGGCCTCGACCTGCCGTTCCATCTCGGCATTCGGGTCCGCGTTCGACATATCAATCTGCGGCCACCTGGAGTTTGCCCCCCCTCTGTCCAACTCACGCTACGCCCAAGTATCAAAAAATTCCACATCAAATGTTATTTAGAGCTCTCCCTACCTTCATCTTCCTTTTGGGCCTCTGCACCTAGCTTATATCGCCCTACATTTGCTGGCCTTTCGCCTGGGGCGCAAAACATCGACCGCGTATCATAGGGTGCGGCACGACGCCGGCTGGAAGTCTCCGCAATCTAGGGTCGTGCCGGCGAAGGCGGGAGCCGGACCTCATTGCTCACGGAAGGCCCGCGAGAGGCTGTCCCTGACGGGCTGGGTCAGGTAGCGCCAGAAGCTGCGGGCCCCGATCCGGACATGCCCTTCCACCGGCATCCCGGGCACGACCGCGACGCCGGGCAGCGCCGCGAGCTGCGCCTCGTCGATCCGGATCTGCGTGCGGAAATGGCTCGCCCGGGTCTGCGGGTCCGTGGTCGCGTCGGCCGCGACGAAGGTGACATGCCCGTGCAGCACGGGAATCAGCCGTTGGCGGAAGGCCGGCAGGCGCAGCTCGGCCTCCAGCCCGACATGCACCACGTCGATGTCGTTCGGCTGCACGTTCACCTCCGCCACCAGCCGATCCGAGTCCGGCACCAGGTCCATCGCCGGCTCGCCCGCGCGCAGCACGGCGCCCCGCGTGAACTGGCGCAGGTTCAGGATGGTGCCGGCCTCCGGCGACACGATCTCGCGCCGGGCCGAGACGTCGGCCGCGGCGCGCAGCCGCTCCTCCGCCTCGGCGAGCCGGGCGGCCACGTCCCGCGCCTCCGTGCCGATCTCCTGGCGCCGCTGGTCGCGCGTCTGAGTGATGCCGTTGCGCGCCTCCTCGATGGCGCCTTCGGCACGTCGCACCTGCCCTTGCAGGTCCTGCTGCTGCCCCTCCATCGCGGCGAGCGCGCGCTGGAGCGCCAGCAGTTCGGGAATGCGCGCCAGCCCCTGCCGCACGAGGTTGTTGCGCATCGTCTCCTCCTGCCGCATCAGCGCGAGCTGCCGCCGCGTCGCCTCGAGCTGGCCCTCCGCGCCGGTGATGGTCGCCTGCTGCTGCGTGGCCCGCGCCTCCAGCACGAGGAACTGGCTGGCGAGGCTCGCCTGGCGCGCCTCGAACAGCGCGCGCTGCCCGGCCATCGCCTCGCGCCCACGCTCGTTCTCCGTGGCGACGAGCTCCGGCGGGAAGGCGATCGCCGGCGCGCTGGCCGCCTCCGCCTCCAGCCGCGCGATCTGGGCGAGCAGCCCGAACCGCTGCGCCTTGAGGCCGTCGAGCGTCGCGCCCGACTGCACGTCGTCGAGCCGCATCACCGCCTGTCCGGCCTCGACGCGGCTGCCGTCGCGCACCAGGATCTCGCGGACGATGCCGCCCTCCAGGTGCGAGAGGGTGCGCCGCGTGCCCTCCACCACGATCACCCCCGGCGCGATCGCCGCCTCGTCGAGAGGCGCGAGCACGGCCCAGGCCATGAAGCCGCCGAAGAAGCCGATCGTGACGACCAGTCCGGCCGCCACCAGCCCTCGCGTGCGCGGCCGGTCGCGTTCCGGCACGGCGAAGGAGAGGTCGATGGTGCGAGGGGTCACGTCCTGCCGCCGGCTCATCGCACGTCCTCCGACTCTGAGGCGACACGCGGCGCATCGGCCGGGGCCATGAGTTGCCGCATCACGTCCGCGCGCGGGCCGAAGGCGGCCACGGCCCCCTCCTTCAGCAGCATCACCTTGTCCACGCCCTGCACCAGCGAAGGCCGGTGCGAGACGACCACCACCGTCACCAGCCGCTCATGCAGCGCGGCCAGCGCCCGGACCAGCGCCTGCTCTCCCTCGCCATCCAGGCTGGCGCTGGGTTCGTCCAGCACCACCAGCCTCGGTTCGCCGAAGAGCGCGCGCGCCAGGCCGATCATCTGCCGCTGGCCGCCGGAGAGGTGCACACCGCCCTCGCCGATCTCGGTGTCGTAGCCGTCGGGCAGGCGCAGGATCATCTCGTGGCAGCCGGCGAGGCGCGCGGCCTCGAAGACCTCCTCCGGCTCCGCCTTGCCCATGCGGGCGACGTTGCGGAAGACGGTGCCGTCGAAGAGCTCCACATCCTGCGGTAGGTAGCCCGCATAGCGGCCGAAATCCTCGCGTTGCCAGAGGAAGACCTCCGCGCCGTCCAGCCGCACATGCCCTGCCGAGGGGCGCGCCACGCCGATCAGCAGGCGCAGCAGCGTCGTCTTGCCGGCGGCGGAGGGCCCGATGACGGCGAGCGATTCCCCAGGCTGCAGGGTGAAGGCGACGCTCTTGATCGCGGCCTCGCCCCGGCCGGGGAACACGTAGGAGAGGCGCTCGACCGAGAGGCGGCCCAGGGGCGCGGGCAGCCGCATCCCCTCCGGCCGCAGCCGCGGCAGGCCGAGGAAGGCCTGCAGCCGCCGGTTGGACTGTCGCGCGCCCACGAACTGCTTCCAGGAGCCGATGAGCTGCTCCACGGGCGCCAGGGCGCGCCCCATGACGATGGAGGCGGCGATGGAGGCGCCCGCCGTCAGCTCCTGTCCCAGCACCAGCCAGGCGCCGAGGCCCAAGATGGCGAGCTGCACGGCCAGCCGGCTGAAGCGCGTGACGCCGACGATCCAGCCGCCCCGATCCGCCGCTCGCGACTGCGGCGGCAGCATGCGTGCCACGCCCTCGCGCCAATGCGCCAGGACGGCGGGCAGCATGCCCATGCTGTCGATCACCTCGGCGTTGCGCCCGACGGCCTCGGCGCGCCGCTGGCTGGCCATCGCGGCCACATTGGCCTCGCGCAGCAGCCGCGCCGTCGCGGCCTCGTTGAGCAAGGTCAGCAGAAGGAGCAGCACGGCGCCGCCCAGCGCGACGGCGCCGAGCAGCGGGTGCAGCAGGAAGATCACCGCAAGGTAGATCGGCACCCAGGGCAGGTCGTAGATCGCGAGCAGGCCGGGCGAGCCGAGAAAGCCCCGTACCACGGCGAGGTCGCGCAGCGCCTCCATCCGGTAGGGCCGGCCGTGCAGCTGCGCCTCCAGCGCACGCGCAAAGCCCTCGGGCGCGATCCGGTGCTCCATCCAGGACGCGGCGCGCTGCATGATGGCGCCGCGGATCGCGTCCAGCGCCGCGAGCACGCCGATGGCCGCGATGGCGATGAGGGTGAGGTAGAGCAGCGTGTCCGTGCTGCGGGTCGTCAGCACACGGTCGAAGACCTGCATCATGTAGAGCGAGACGGTGAGCTGCAACAGGTTCGCGACGCCCGAGAAGGCGCCCACGAGCCAGAACAGGCCGCGGCAGGAGGACAGGGCGCGGGCGAGCGCCGTGTCCCGGGGGAGGAGGTTCGTTGTGGAATGGCTCATATGGTCGGTGACGCCGCCCGCGAAGGGGCCGCGCCGCATCTCTCCGGAACGGGGCAACGGTGACGCGGGCGGGACGCGGATCGGACGGAGACATGCGCAAGCGGCGCCGACGGGCGCCGCTTGCGATGTCGCTGTCCCAACTCGTCCCACGCCGCCGCAGCCGTGGGGCGCCGCGACCATCGCGACGCCGGGGGTTGAGTGGGGTCCGGATGTCTGGGACAGGGCGTGGATGCAAGCATTTCCTCGCAAAGCGACGGAAAGCTTTACAACCGGATTGCAGACCGGATGTCCGGGAGGGCCGCGTTGCGACCCTCCCGGTTTGGGGAGGGCCGACTAGCCCTGCCGGCGGGCGCGCCGCGCGGCGGCGAGGCCGAGCAGGCCGGCGCCGAGGATCGCGAAGCTCGCCGGCTCGGGGACGGGGACGGCCGTCGCCGTGAAATCCGCCACGAGCCGCAGCGTGGCGGTGTTGTTCTCGGGGTTGTTCCAGGCGCCGGTCCCGCTGTTGAAGGTGCTGCCGTCGCTGCCCGGGGCCAGCACCCAGTGGATGTTGGAAACGGTCACGCCGGCCAGGGCGAAGGGCCCGATGTTCGGAATGCCGACGTTCATGTTGACCAGCGTATCACCGGGCGGGTTGGTGGGCTGCAAGACGTTGATCAGGAAGGTCGTCGTGTCCGCCGCAAGGTCGGTGGGCAGCGAGAAGTTGACCGTGAGCAGATAATTCAGGTTGAAGTTCGAGTCCGTGGTGTTGGACGGCGTGGCTTGGTTATTCCACACGATCTCGCCGATCCGCACACTGGTCGCATCGGTCGAGAAGGAACCGGAGGAGAAAGCGGTGGCGGAGAGCGTGCTGTCCGGCTGGAAAAAGCCGTTATTGGTGCCGATGGTATAGAAGCTGGTGTTGTTGCCGCTGCAACCCACCGTGCAGGGGTTGGCGACGCCGGTCGAGGAGAAGATACCCGACGACGTGAACGCCACGGTGGCCGCGGATGCGGTGCCGGCGAGGGCAACCCCTAGAGTCACGGCGGTGGCGGTGAGCACCCCCAGCAATTTGAAATTGGACATTTGAGCTCTCCATTTTTTGTTGGTGCCGGGACCCACCAAAGGGACGGCGCCAATGGAGGAGCAGGTTTCGTGCCAAGACAAAATGAAGGTATAAATCAGTATGTTGTAGGAATATTTTTTAGCCCGATTCTCCAGAGTGTAAATGGTTTCGACCCCTTCTTCGGTCGCAAGCCTGCCAGCCTAAGCACCGGCGCCCTCGCACGATTTACGGATCGCGACGTGCCGGCGAACACAAGGCATTTGCTTTGAAACAGAACCTTCGGTGGACATTCAGCTTCTCTCGCGAAGATGTCGTTCAGGCGGCCAGCCATACTCGGTTCGCAGCGATATTTGCGGCGAAGCAAGAGCTCGAACGAGGCCATGCATGCAGGCTGTCGACAAGCCTGGCCTGGAAAGGGGGCGAGGCGGGAGCGTCGGATGGTCGAAGGGCACGGAACCCGGCAAGCTGAAGCGACCGCCGCGGCGCAACTGAAATCTATCTGCGGTGGACCCGAAACGGGCGGCAAATACGCCGTGAGCATCCCGACACAAAACCCGGCACCGAGACCCGAAACGCACAGCGGATTACGGCACCGGAACGCGCCCAGCGAATCCAATCGAGAGGGGGGTGTAAATTTCATATCTCCTTACAACCCGCGGAATACCTCAGTTTTCGGGTGGTGTTGCCGGACAAAGTCACTCCTGCTAAACGCTCGCCACCGAGGTGATCCGGCGTGGCGCAGCGGTAGCGCAGCGGACTGTTAATCCGTTGGTCGTAGGTTCGAATCCTACCGCCGGAGCCAAGGACGCAATTTTCCCCCTTTATTTCAAGCGGATAACATTGGGCGGCACGCCCGTTCCCACTCGCGTTCCCACTTCGTGTCGAACGCTTGGTTGATCGCGCATCATCATCTAAGGCTGCTCGGGATCTAGGGTCCCATACGGCGTGCTACGGTGACCCGACTCATCGGCCGTACGCGACACGCCAAGTTGCACGTCGCGCAGTGACCATCGCGGGTGCCCACGGCATCGTGACGCCGTCGCCAGACATTTCCGCGCATCCTCCCGCATGCGAGACATACCCCACCCCCATCGCGGTTCCTGCCACGCGGACCCCCC